>JAYTQI010000469.1:0-6504 GCA_043746825.1 Hyphomicrobium sp.
CCAAAGCCTCGGGATCAACAGCAGTTGGCGCAGGATCAGCTGCAACCGGTCTCAACTCCGCCGCATATGGCAAAAACTCAGCGGCAACCGGCGACAACGCGACAGCCATCGGCGAGTTTTCGTCGGCGACTGGTGTTGGCGCAACGGCTGTCGGTGAAGCCGCGACTGCGGCTCATAAAAACGCTGCGGCCTACGGCCAAGGCGCTGCCACCACTCGCGATGACCAACAGGTTTTTGGCACAGCCACCAACACTTACACTTTGGGCGGCATTGCCTCGGCTGCAAGCAAGGCTGCACAAGCTGCTGGCAGCAAGCTGGTTGTGACGTCTGACGCGGCTGGCAACGTCGCCGCCCGTGATCCCAATGAGCTGTTCCTCTCGACGGGCAGCAAAAGTATCGCGATAGGCACAGGCTCAGGTGCAAGCGGCGCCAACGGCACCGCTGTTGGCACCGGCGCAACGGCCAGCGGCGACAACAGTTGCGCGTTCGGCGCGGGCGCGAGTGCGACGGGGACGGGAAGCTGCGCACTGGGCAGCAATTCGAAAGCCGCCCACAACAACGCCACTGCCATCGGCACGGGGGCTGCCACCAGCCGCGACAACGAAGTCGCGATTGGCACAAGCACCAACACTGTCAGGGCGTCGGGCATCCCGTCAGCCGCAAGTAAAGCCGCGCAAAGCGGCAGCCTGCAGCTCGTCACCACCGACGCCAACGGCAATCTTGCCGGCGATGGCGGAGCCTTACAAGCCAAGGTCGATAACCACGAGACCCGTATCGTCGATCTTGAGGGTAAGACCGCAGCCAACACCACCAGCATCACAAATCTTGGGAATACGGTGAATACCCACACCACGCAGATCGCGTCGCTGACAAATCAGTCCAATACCAACACCACAAACATCACCAATCTAACCAATCAGACCAACACTAACACGACGAATATTGGCGCCAACACCACCGACATCAACGATCTGAAAAACAAGAGCGCCACCAACACCACAAACATCAGCAACCTGACGAATACGGTGACCAATATCGACAATCGCGTCACCACAGTCGAAGGTCAGACCAAGACCAACACCACCAATATCGCAACCAACACCACCGACATCAACGATCTGAAAGGCAAAACCACCACACAAGGCAATCAGATCACAAATCTCACCAACACCACCAACAACCACACCACGACCATCAACAATCATACGACCCAGATCAACACCTTGAACGCCGCGAACAATAAAACCGTATCCAAGGTTGCGTCACAGGATCAAAAGATTGCCAGCCTTGACACCAAGGTGTCTGGCTATGATGGCCGCATCGGCAACGCTGAGCAGCAAAGCGCAGAAGCATTGGGTAAAATTAATGGCTTCGACTCTCGCATTTCCCACGCGGAAGCGGACGCCAGGATTGCGCTGCAAGGTGTTGCTTTGGCGATGGCGCTTGCTGATCCCATATTGGCCGGTGACGCCGTCTTTGGCATCAGAGGCAACGTCGGCATTTTCGAGGGCCATACGGCCTGGGGTATCTCGGCGGCCGGCATCCTCGATAGAAACGTTTTCGGCAACGGCGAGACGTTCGGGATTGCGGGCTCTATCGGCGCCACCGAAGATGGCAATGTCGGCGGCCGCTTCGGTGCGCAATTGACCTGGAAGTAGTCATCACGAAGTTACAAGCAATGATCGGGCGGGGTGTCACTCGCCCGATGGTAGTGTCACTTCGCTCGTTTGCGAGCCGGCGCTTTCTCTGCCACCTCTTTAACCGCAGGGGCAGGCTTGGCCTCCCTCGCACCTGCATCAAGTGCTGGCAGAAAATATTTATCCAGCTCGACCGTTTCGCGTTTGCCGACATCTGAACGTGAGGCCGCGAGCCATTTTTCTGTGTCGGCGCGGCCTGCGCCGTGCAGGTACGTCATCATGCCCCAATCCGGCTTCATCGCCGTCTCCGGGCTCATCGCCCCGGTGATGTGACCTGCGTCAATCAGATGAAAGCGATGCTTGGCCAAGGGTGACATCCTCCCCTTAGGCAGGATGTGGCCTGCCGTCTCGCGCACCGCCCGGATGATTTCCACGTCCCGCAACAGCGGTGCGTTAAACGTCAGCCGGTTGGCGTGGTTCGAGATATCGCGCACGGTTGTCGGCAACTCGTTTTGGACGAGCGGAGTTAGCAGTACGAGAAGCGTATCGCTCACCGGGCTCTCGACCGCCAGCGTCACCAGATCAGGATTGGCTGAGAAGCCACCATCCCAATAGGCTTCGCCAGCAATCTCCACGGCATGATGCACCGTCGGCAGACACGCAGATGCAAGCACGGCATCAATTGTCAATTCGTTGGAACGGAAAATGCGCGCCCGTCCCGTCGGCACATGGGTGGCGGCGATTAACAGCTCGACCGGCGGCTGGGCCCGCAGCAGTTCAAAATCGATGTGATCGTTCAAAATCCGCCGCAGCGGATCAAAGCCAAGTGGATTAAATTCATATGGCGACCACAGGCTTGCGGCTTGCGCCATCGAATTGGAACGCGACATGCCGTAAAGAAACGGATTGAGCCTTGTCAGATCGGGCACACCTGTTTTATGCACGGCCTCCCAGACTTTATAAAGTTTCTCGCGCGCTTTTTGGCGCGAGCCCTCGGCAAGTCCCGCCGCTAAGGCAACGGCGTTGACAGCGCCCGCACTTGTCGCACTCACCCAGCCGATCTCAAGGTGATCATCCTCAAGCAAACGGTCGAGAACACCCCAGGTATAAGCGCCATGCGCGCCGCCACCTTGCAGGGCGAGATTGAGTTCAATTTCTTTCTTATTCAAAATTTATTCTCCTCACGCCCGATCCTTAAGGAGCCTCATCCGGGCGCTATGACAATAGATACAGCGGATAGCAATGTTATGTCAGGGGGGTGAGGCGTTAGAGCGGTGTGTGAGGCATAACGACCGGAATGCCGCCGATCTCTGTCACAATCGCGTCAATGGAAAATGCCGCTGCAAGATTGTCTCTGCTTAGTACCTTTGCAGGCAGCCCATCCGCTAGGCACGCGCCATCTTTCAGAAGAATCACGCGCGTCGCAAAACGCATCGCAAGCGAGAGATCATGCAACGCTGTTAAGACTGCGTGGCCGTCTGCAGCAAGACGCGCAAACTCCTGAAACAGCGCAAGACAATGTGCGGGATCAAGTCCGGCTGCGGGTTCATCGGCGATTAAATACTGTGCTTGTTGTGCAAGCGCCCGCGCCACAAGCACACGCGCACGCTCCCCACCCGAAAGGGTAGCCACGGGGCGATCAGAGAATTGCATCACATCCATGCGCTCCATAGCCGTCGCAATGGCCGCGCGATCAGATGCACTTTCACCGCTTGAGAAACTGCGATGTGGCAAGCGGCCGAGGCCCACGACGCGCGTGGCAGCTAACGACCAATGTACAATACGCTCTTGCGGCAAGTAGGCGATGCGCTTTGCGAGATCCCGGCGCGCGAAAGCTTTCAAAGCCGTGCCATCGAGCGAAACGTGACCTGTCTCCGGCGCAATTAATCCCGCCATCAGCTTCAACAGCGTTGATTTACCCGCGCCGTTGGGGCCAACGACAGCCACGAATTCGCCGGGTTTGATGGCGGTGGAAACATCGTGCAGTACGCGGCGGCCGCCAAGCCTGACCGAAGCGGTATGGGCATTCAGCGTCATGGCGCCAGCTCCTTGCGCTTCTTGACGACCAGCCACAGAAAGAACGGCGCGCCTATAAGCGCCGTTAGAACACCAAGCCGCAGATCACCTTGCGGCGCGGCAAAACGGAGCGCGACGTCAGCAAACAACACGAGTGCGGCACCTGAAAATAAACTGGGCAACAATAACCGCCCTGGGCTCTCGCCCACAAAGCCCCGCAACAGATGCGGCACCATCAGCCCGACAAAGCCAATACCGCCCGCAACAGCTGTTGCCGCGCCAACGGCCAGCGCCGTGCCCGCGACTACCTTGAAACGCAATCCAGAAGGATCAACGCCTAGATTGTGCGCAGCATCTTCGCCAAGGCTCAGCGCCTCGAGATCGCGCGCCGTGGTCAACAGCATGGCAATGCCAACCAGGATCAAAGGCGCTGCGAGATAAACGTGGATCAAGCTGCGGTCGGTCAGAGAGCCCATCAGCCAAACCATAATCTCAACGGATGCGAATGGATTGGGTGTCAGGTTCAGCGCCAGCGAGGTCAACGCCGCAGTCACGCTGGAAACCGCAACGCCCGCCAGGATCAAGGTCGTGACCGAGCCGCTGACGCCCGCGAGCGCAACAATCGTGATCGTCGCAAGTAATGCGCCGAGCAATCCGCCAAGCGGCAAAGCCAAGGCAACGCGGCTTGCTAACCCTGAATGAATGGCAATCACCGCGCCGAGCGACGCGCCACCGGAAATTCCGATCAGGCCAGGCTCAGCCAGCGGATTGCGCAAATAGCCTTGCAGCACCGCGCCCGATGTTCCCAGCGCCGCGCCAACGAGAAATCCGAGCAACGCGCGCGGCAGGCGGATTTCTTTAAACACAAGCTTCGCGGCATCAGGGGCTGCTGGCAGGCCGAAGCCCTCGGGACCAATCCACAATGACACGAATAATCCGAGTGCGGCGAGTGCCGCCGTCGCAGCAACAACGGTGAGATATTTCGGCTCCGCGCGCGCTGTCATGGGGCACCGGCATGTGACGCACGGCCATTCTCCGCAAAACCCGACGATTTGAGCGAAGCCAGAATTTCGACAGCCTCCGCAATCTTTGGCGTCGCGCACATCCAATACGGCATCGGTAAATGCACATGCGGGCGGCGTTTTAAAAGATCAAGGAATGCTGGGTGGCGCAAATTATCCGCCAGCACCGTCTTGAAATCATCCGGCGCATTGGCCAGCACCACAAGATCGGGCGGATGCGTAACGAGCTGTTCCAAGCTTAGCCGTCCGCCACGCCCAAGCCGGCTATCGCGCGCGAGATTTTCATAACCCGCCGCCTCCAACGCAGCATCCAGCAAACTATCTGGGCCCGAGGTTAAGCTGTTCACCTGATACGCAATCGCTGTTGGCTTCGACGGCACAAGAGAGCGCGCCCCAGACAAACGCTCATCAAAATCCTTGATGATCTCTTCACCGCGCACGTCCTCGCCAACTTCTTTTGCCAGCAACCGCAGTGTTTTGCGCAAGCCCTCGAAATCCGTCGCCAGCGGCACCACCAAAACCCTTTTGCCCAGGCGCTTCAAAAGGTCGACCGTCGGCCCGGTTGTATATTCGCCAGCGATGACGAGATCAGGCTCCAGCGCCAGAACTTCCTCGGCCGTGCCTTTCAGCTGCTTCAAGCCTTGCAGTTTTGACGCCAGCGCAGACAGCGTCCTGTCGGTGGCGAGAAAACTCACCCCCGCGATGCGCTCGCGCGCAACCAGATCAACAAGCAACTGATCGGTGCACAGGTTCAACGACACAATGCGGCGCGGCGGCTCGGCCCGCGCAGATGTCATGCCAGCCAATACCGCCAGCATCACACCGCCGGGATGTTTGCCAATTCCGCCGCGCACGCCGTCTCCTACTTGTATTTCGCCCAATCTTTCGTCGATGGCTCTTCGTAATTGAAGCGGACACCGGCATAAGCCGATATCCCAGCCGTCTGGAAACCGTAGACCTCTTGATAATTCTGATCGAGCAGGTTTTCGACCCGGCCGTAAAGCTCGACGCTGGGCGTCACCTTGTACGACGCACCCAAGTTTACCAGCCAATACTCATCGAGCGCCACGCGCTGCGAGGAAAACGTAATCGCACTAAAACCCAGATCCTGCATACTGCCGTTGTAAATAACCGCGAGGTTCAGGTTCGCCTTGCCATCCAGGAACGTATAGTTCACATCGCCGCGGCCAGAATGCGGAGCCCGCCGCACTTCTTCGAGGCTGTTGTCTTCCCGTGCCTTGAGATAGGTGTAAGCGAGCCCGGCCGTCAAACCATCGGCAATTGCAGCGCGCGCTGAAACCTCGATGCCTTCGCGCGTGCTGTCGCCTGTTCTGTTGAAAGGAATGAAGCAGAAAGGCACGCTGCCGCACGCCGTTGCTGGCGGTATGAAATTAAAATCAATCTCGTTCTGCAAATTCGAATGGAAATACGTGACGTCAATGACGGCCTTGCCGTTGAACAGCGTGGTCTCAACACCCGCATCCCAACCAAGGCTTTTTTCCGGAATCAGATTTGCATTGGCGACAAAGCCCGAAAACACCCCAAACTGTTCCGAGAAGCTTGGATACTTGATGCCCGTGCCAACGCTGGAGTGCAGCCGCACAGGCCGCACCGGCGTCACCCACGATCCAGCCACGCGCCAAGTCGTGGCATCTTCAAAGCCTTCGTTATTGTCGTGACGGACGTTGCCGGTCAGATTTAAACTATCAAAATATTCCCCGCGAATTTCCCCCGCCACGCTGTCGCGATTGCGCGCGAAGGTATTGTCCGGGATCAGCGGCTGTTCAAATTTCTCGCGGCGATGCTCAATAAGCCCGGTGATGAAATGC
>JAYTQI010000470.1:0-6498 GCA_043746825.1 Hyphomicrobium sp.
TGTCGCCATTCATATACTTTGCGACTTCGCCACCCAAACCTTCGATGCGGTTGGCAATATCTAGAAGCGGGCCGGCGGCCTTGGCGGCATCAGACTCAGGTCCATTAATGATGGCGCGGTTGTTGCCGAGATCACGGGTGACGATTTCGATGCCTTGCGTAATGCGCTTCAGTGCAATCACGCGCTCGGGTTCTTCCGTGGCCTTGGCGGTGCGATCCAGATCAGCGGTTGCTTGGCGGAGCCGGCGGTCGGCGCGTTCGACTGTCCGCTTAACGTTGACGAATGCCATCTGGGCTTCGAGGTTGGCGACAGACCGCTTGAATTCTGCGCTCTGTTTGCTGATCTGCTCGGTCACCTGCGCAACTTGGCCAGCAACTTGACCTGCGACTTTGCCAGTGACTTGACCGGTAATCTCTTCGGCGAGATTTGGATTTTGCACGATGACGGGTGCAGGCGCTGTATTATTTACGGTCACCGTATTGCCGCCCGGCACGACGGCCAGTTGATCGCGGATCTCGGTGCCGGTCAGAATTCTCGACAGGCGGTCGAAGACCTTGGCCTTAGTCTCGGCTGAAGGCGCGAGGCCAGAGACTGTGATGACCCGGCCAAGTGGCGAGGTCTCGAAGCGCGTCGGATAGCCGTGCATGGCCGTGGTTGAGGCGACGACGCGCATTGCCGCTTCTTCGACGCGCGCGCGCTCGTGGCCTGTGTACCAATTGAAGCCGAACCACCCGATGATAGGCAGTAGAATAAGGGCGATAAGGCCCTTCAGCGCTCCACCGCCGCCAGCTTTTGCATACGAGCTGTCTTGTTCAGCAATCTTGGATTCGAGGTGGCCGCCAAGTTCTGCCAGAAGTGCGGCTTGCTCACGCGCCGCATCCTTGCTGCTGATCGGCTGCGAGGTGATTTCGTGCTGTAACTCGACGGCTGCCAGAAACGCCTCATCCATGACCTGTTCGACACCCTTGGGCGCGGTGCCGGAACATTTGGCGGCAAGGAGATAGAGCGGTGAAACACGCAGGTAGACCTTGGCGTCGCCCAGATCAATTTGGCGAAGCGATTGATGGTCAGCGGCAAAAGCCTGGTTGGCGAATTCATTGACGGCGGCTAGAACGCCGCTCATCAGATGTTCGCGGCCATTCGACCCTTTGTCGGGCCAATGGGCGACCAGTTCGCCAGAGCCGCGCCGGATGAGAAAAAGTTCTTCGGCTTTGAAAGTCCCGCCGGTACCGGCAAGTGCCAGTTCGCCAACGGAGCGGCCGGTCGTCAGGCTTTGCAGGCGCAGCATAATCGGGTTTTGCTCAAGCCGCCGGTTCATCTGCGCGCTCAAGTCTTTGATGGCACTGGCGACGTAAGATTTCACTAAGCGGCCCGTAATCGGGTAGAGCGCCTCGACCATGTCGTCTTGGCTGTTTTTCAGCTCGGTCTTGATGGTGGTGACAACAAGCGGCGCGATGGCGCTGGAGAGTTCAATGTGGTGATGAACTTCGGCTTGGCGCAGCGCGTCCTGCAAAATGGCTGCGACGTTGGTCGTCAACCGTTCAGTGGTGCCTACGCGTTCAAAGACCTGGTTGATTTTCAGTTTGAGTTCTTCACGTGCCCGGTTGTCCAGGTCGGCCACAGAGTCAATTCTGCGCGCCAGTTCTGTCGAAACCTGAACCTCGCCGTCAATCCGGCGGGACAGGTCAGCGAGCGCCTGCGCTTCGCCGTCAAATAGAAGTTCTTTAAGGCGGTCTACTGTTTGCGACATTTTACCCTCGGTGCCCCGCGGCACCGTTACAACCGACTGACTAAAACTCGTTACATCTCTCTTCACGTCATTCACCCGCTTTAAACAACTCAGCCGCCTCACCCGCGCGAGATGCGGCGGATTTGTTCTCCCATCTCCGTCATGCTTTGCGCCAGCGCATCGAACGACGCGCGGCGGTCATTTTCTGCGGTCCCAGCCAGACCGCCAATACGGGCTTCCAGCGCGTCAAGCTGGCGGCTCAGGACCGATTCCATTTCATTGAGGCGGGCGTCGAGATAAGCCAGATGGGCTTCCATCCGGCGCAGCGTGTCGCCAACGAGGAGTTCGCGCACCTGTTGCATCTTCTCGTCCGCCAGGTCGCGGGAGGCCGCGTTGCGGATTTCCGAAAGCGACGGCGAATTCGCATTCATGTGTTTACTCAACTGTGCTGTGGACCCAAGGCAAATCTAGAATATCGCAAGCCAAGGCGAAAGAGAATCTTACGTTTTCCAAATAGTTAGGTTTCCCGCTCCCGGCCTGAAGCCGGGAAGCTCGTTCATGTTTGTGTCAACAATCTGGGCCAGCGGCTTGAAATATTTCATTTCACAAGCAGGCGGGGATCCGGGAACTGTTGCCCCCGAACCCGCCACAAAACGCCATTTTCTAGGGCCTAACCGAACATCGCGAGTTTGCCGTACTTTTCGGCCAGCAGGTAATAAAACGTCACACGCTGCTTGTTTTTGTCTGCCTTCATTGTGGTGCAGACCTCAGAAATGGCCTTGTCGAGTGTGGCATCGTCGTCAGTCAGTGCCAGTTTCTTTTTCAGCCAACTATCGCGGACGCGGGCCAATTCATCTTTGCTTGAACACGCTACCAGCGAGGCATCAGTGCTTTTCAGGGCTATGCCGAGGTGTTTGATGATGCCAGCTACAGCCTTCTCGCTGGCGTTAGGTATGTAGCGTTTGAGGTCGGCGAGATAATCGGTGGCCATGGGGGAATTCTCCAGGGGACGACAAGGAGGGGCGGTAGACGTGTGCCCGATCCGGGGGTTACAGCCAGACACGCCGGTTGCGAGCTTGAGTTTAGGGGGCTTTCAGAAAAAATCGAGCCGGAATTCGGCGAAAATGTATTTCTCCGAAGACAGACTAAACGGCAGTTGTACCCGCTCTGGTTGCTGAAGCCCTGCAGCAGATATCCAAATAGCTCTGGTTAATGCGTACCGAGAGCGCGTCTTTTGCCGCGACATCGGCAACAATGGCCCCGGAAATCCGGTCAATTGCGGCGGAAACGTCGGGAGGGAGGGGCACAAAATCGATCTGGAGCGCGTCGATGAGGGCGCGGCGCAACAGGTCATCGCTGTCGCGTGCGTCCGCAATTGAGCGCGCCATCTCCTGGGAAGCGGCGGTCGTGATTGCGTTTTGCAACTCCGCATCGAAGCCATCCCAGGTAGATTTCCGGAAGGTGATGGCCAAGGCACTGCCATGACGTGAAATAGACGATGTTGTGCAGAATTTGGCGATTGCCGGAAAACCTGCTGTCAGGCTCTGGGCCGGGTTTCCCCATTCGGCTGCAAAGATTTCCGCTCGCGCGAGCTTTCCGGTGACTTCGCCCGGTTGGCAATCACTGGGCCGACCGCCCAAACCTTTAACGACCTCGCGGGCGAGGCCTTCGGCGTAAATTTGTTCTGATGAGATATCTGCGAGCGACCGGATGCGCCGCGTTGACCAGAATCCGGGTGACGGCCCGGTGTGGCCAACGAGTATGGATTTGACCCCAAAGAGCGCCGAGGTCTCATCCCATAGCGCCTGTCCGCCGCCTTGGCTCAGCCAAGCGCTAAGCAAGTCAGGGTTAAGCCCGCTATGACCGGGAAGTCCCGCAAAGTACCCAAGCGCTGGATGATGGGCGACATCGGCTTGGGCGGGCCCGAAAAAGATGTCAGATGCCCCAGACGTCACGGCTTCAAGGCCGCTTGAGGCCACTAAATCGGTGCGAAGCCGCAAGCGAGTCCCATATGTGGTTTGCAAACTATGCGCAAAGCGCGCGACGCTATCCGGAAAGCCGCCGCGCGAACTCGGCCAAGGGCTGGCCAATGTCAGTTCTATGGTTTTTCCAATGAGGGCGGGCCTGACAATGCCAGCGGCAGCCTCAGTTGCTTTGCTGGCACCGAGCACGGCTGCTGCCGAGCCTGAGGATTTTAGAAAATCGCGCCGCCGCATACGCTTACCACTCCAGCCGGGCCGTCTTGCGCCCAGTGACACGATATCAAAGCCCATCACGCAAGGTGTGGCAATTGACATTCGATTGCGCTTGCCGATTTTGGCGGCTGCTGTGTTAGGGCGCTGTCGAGAGCAGGTAATTTATGGTGTGATAGAAATTCTCAGGGCCGACATAACCCGGAATGCGGCCGATTTCTTTGTGGTTTTTGAGAACCACAAATGTTGGGACGATATTGATGGGGCCATCGAGGCCAAGTTGCTCTAACGCGCTGTCGTTAACGTCGAAAAAGCGAACGGGCACGGAGCGGGCCCGCTCAGACGCTTGATAGGACGGCAGTACATCGCGCCGGAAGATCAAGCAGTAGATGCATCCCGGCGCTTCCAACACGATCAACTCGGCATTGGTGTCTTTGGTGCTTGGTTCTGATAAATCTAGCCCGGCGCGGCTGTCCACAAACGGGCATATGAGTAACGCCAACATCAACAGTGGCCGGAATAGGATGCGCATCACCAAAACCCCAGAGCCGGGGGAATTCACCGGCAACACTAGCCTAGCCAATTGGTGTGTGCAGAGTCGTCAGAACTGAAGCGGTGGTTAACTGCTGTGCCAATATGGGACATGCACGCGGCTGCCCTCTCAAAGACCGGCGTCGATATCGGTATTTTATGGAAGGGTAAGCTCTTAATACGTGCTTTCCCGGCCAAGCGCGGGCAGAGAATCTGTGTACGCTTCAATTGCAATTCCTCGCGCGAGCCGGGAACTTTTACACGCTTCAGACAGGTAAAGATCCCGGATCTCTGCTTATCGATGCGCTCAAAGCTGCGTCCGGGAACGCGCGTGGAGTGAGGTGTGCCGGGATTCGGAAGCTGACGCTGGTCTCTCCACCATGCCTGCTTTACATACGGAATTCATAAGAAACGCTAGATCGAAGGGCTGGGATTTTGTTTGTTGCAAAGCTAGCGGTGATCGGCAGACGCGCGATGGCGAGCATATTCCTGGCGCTTGCCAGTGTGATCGCTGGGCCAGTATTGGCAGAGAGTGCCGCGCCAAAAGTGGTCGTGACGTTAAAGCCCGTACACGCGCTGGTCTCGGCGATCATGGAGGGTGTTGGCACGCCGGTATTGCTGGTCGATGGCGCGCAATCGCCCCACACCTTTGCCTTGAAGCCGTCTGGCGCCCGCGCGATGGCCCAAGCGGACCTGTTTATCCGCGTATCGCCAGCCCTTGAGGCGTTCACGCTGAAGGCGTCTGAGGCCTTGCCGCCTTCGGTTTCAATGCTGACTCTTGCCGGCGTGCCCGGTGTACACGTGCTCAAGCAGCGTCAAGGCGCACTGTTCGAAGCTCACGATCATCATGATGAGGGCGAAGTAGGCGGCGATCACGATCACGGCGGCGATGATCACGTGGCAATTGACGGACACATCTGGCTTGACCCAGAAAATGCCAAAGCCATTGTTACTGCCGTGACCAAAGCTTTGGTTGCGCGCTATCCAGAGAGTGCCGGACGCTTCAAGAGCAATGCGGCGGCTTTGGATGCAAAAATAGCAAAACTTGAAGCTGAGTTAGCAACTGAGCTGGCGCCCTTAAATGGCAAGTCCTTCATCGTCTTTCACGACGCCTATCACTATTTTGAAGCGCGCTTTGGTCTTCAGGCCTCAGGCTCCATCACGTTGAGCCCCGAGGTCCAGCCGTCAGCGAAGCGCCTTACTGAAGTCCGGCAAAAAATATGGGGGCTTGGCGCGGTCTGCGTGTTCGCGGAACCAGGTTTTCAGCCAGCGCTCGTTGCGGCTGTGACTGAGGGAAGCAAGGCGAAGTCCGGGACACTCGACCCCGAGGGCGTCGCTTTGCAACCCGGCCCCGATCTCTATTTCGATCTGATGCGCAATTTAGGCCGCGATATGAAAGCTTGTCTGCAGCCTTTGCCTTGAGACAACTGGTTGCGAGTCACTCGGCAGCCAGCCCGGACTTCGCTTGATCCTTGGTGTTGCGGACGGCGAGGGGTTCCTTGCCGAGCCACTTGGCGCGCATCACTTCACGTATAAAGGCGCCAACGGCTGGCGAATGCGGGCGGCCGCGAACAGTCACGAGACTAACAGTGCGCCAGAATTCAGGCTCAACAAGCGGCCGGGCGACGACACCGGGATATTTCGCGGTCGATTGCGGCATGAAGCCATAGCCAACACCAGTCGCGACCATGGCCAGCACCCAATCGTCGCGCTCACTCTGGTAGATCGTCGGCCCGTCAATTTTGCGCTTGGCGAATTCGTTGTCGGCGTAGCCTGTGAATTCGCAATTGATACGGTCGAGATACGGTTCGCCGTTGAGTTCAATGCCCTTAACGGTCCGGCGCTTGGCGAGCGGATGCTTCGTTGCGACCGCGATCATCATACGCTCCTTAAAAAGAGGGAGTACGTGCGTGCGCTCGTGCGGCTCAACCTCCGGCAAACAATAGATCGCAATTTCCAGATCACCGGCAAGCAGCGCTTTTTGCAGCGTGTTGGCATTGTGATCGATAATCTTGAGCACGACGTTGGGGTGGCGGCGGTGGAATT
>JAYTQI010000471.1:0-6493 GCA_043746825.1 Hyphomicrobium sp.
TTACACGCTTGACGGCAAGAAGATCGACATGAAGAGCCTGAGTGGTGGCACAACCAGCGTCAAGCAGAACGACCGTTTCGTGATGGTTGTGAAGGTGCAATCCGATGAGGCGAGTGGCCGGGTCATGCTGGTGGATCGCCTGCCCGCAGGTCTTGAAATTGAGAACCCGCGCCTGGTGGAAAGCGGCGCGATTACCGGTATCGACTGGTTGAAGTCAACCGCTGAGCCCCAGCACACCGAATTCCGCGATGATCGTTTCGTGGCGGCATTCAACTTCTCAGACGCCAAAGCTCGCAATGAGGGTGATGCCTCAAGTGAGGTCAGTCCGGTTGTGCCTGAAAATGGCGACGTCCCGGCAGAAGGCGAGGGTGAAGGTGCGGATCATATCCAGGTGCCAGCTGTTCCAGCGCCTGCTCCTGTCACTCCAGCAGCACCCGGCACAAACGCTGCCGGACCAAAGCCGCCAGCCGTCGTCGCCAGCGTTGCCTACATCGTCCGCGCCGTGACGCCCGGAACCTTCGTCCACCCGGCGGCGACGGTGGAAGACATGTACCGCCCCGAACGCTACGCCCGCTCCGCAGCCGGCACGCTGACCGTCGGCGTGAAGGAGTAGATGAGCTGATGCGCCTCTCAGCTCTCAAAACCAAATTGGCCGATTGGTTCCGAGGCGCCGCCTCAGCGGATTCCCCTCCCCCTTGCGGGGAGGGGTTAGGGGTGGGGGTAACACCGGAAGACCAATCTCTTGGATTCACCCCACCCCCAGCCCCTCCCCGTCGAAGGGGAGGGGGGCTTCCTCGTTCCATCCGAATGGGAGTAGTGATTACAACTGTATCAGCGATTTGTCTGACAGGCGCTGGTTACGCGCTCTACCGCAAGACACTCGCTGAGATCGGGCCGATCTCGCTCGACGAAGCTAAGGAACTTTCCGTCACCGTCGTTGATCGCGATGGAAAACTGTTGCGGCCATTCACAACTACGGACGGACGATGGCGCTTACCCATCGAGCCTTCAGCCGTCGATCAGCGCTATTTGAAAATGCTGTTCGCATTTGAAGACCGCCGCTTCTATCGCCACCACGGCGTTGATCCGAAAGCTGTCACCCGCGCCGCACTGCAATTTGTCCGTCACGGCCGCCTTGTCTCAGGCGCCTCGACGCTGACCATGCAGGTCGCGCGGCTACTCACTGGCAAGCACGAACGCACGGGCGCGGGTAAACTGCGCCAGATGGTGCGCGCCATTCAGCTTGAGCAGGCCCTAAACAAAGAAGACATCCTGCGCATTTATCTGCGCATCGCGCCGTTTGGCGGTAATGTTGAGGGCATTCGTGCCGCCTCGCTCGCCTACCTTGGCAAGGAGCCAACGCGCTTGTCGGTTGGCGAAGCAGCCCTTCTGGTCGCGCTCCCGCAGTCCCCCGAAATACGCCGCCCCGATCGCAACCCGGAAGCGGCGCGCCGGGCGCGGGATCGCGTGCTCGCCCGTGCCGTTGCGGCTGGTGTGGTCTCGAAAGTGGAAGCTGACAAAGCCAAGCTTGAGCGCGTGCCGTTCGCCCGGCTTGAGTTTCCTAAACTTGCGCCGCACTTGGCCGAGGCCGAAGTTGCGCGCGATAAGAACGAGACCGTCCACAAGCTGACGCTGAACTCTTCACTACAGGCCAGTCTTGAAACCCTCGCCATTGAGCGCACGCGCGGTGTCGGCGATAAAATCTCCGCCGCCATCATCGTCGCCGATCACGCGACGGGCGAGATCTTGGCGCACGTCGGCTCGGCGGGATATCTCGACAGCAACCGTCTCGGCGCCATTGACATGGCCAGCGCGGTCCGCTCGCCCGGCTCAACCTTAAAACCCTTCATCTACGGCTTGAGTTTTGAAGCTGGCCTCGCCCACCCCGAAACCATGATCGAGGACCGGCCCGTGCGCTTTGGCACGTACGCGCCGAAAAACTTCGATGATGATTATCACGGCACCGTCACCATGCGCGAGGCACTGTCGCAGTCTTTAAACATTCCAGCGGTGCGCGTGCTGGCCCGTGTCGGCCCCGGCAAATTGGCGGGCCGTTTCCGCCGCGCCGGCGTCATCGCAAAATTCCCCGATAAATCTGAACCCACGCTCGCCATGGCACTCGGCGGCACCGGCTTGACGCTGCACGACATGGCGCAGCTCTACGCAGGGCTGGCGCGCGGCGGCGATGCCATTCCGCTTTATCATCGTGCATCTGAGCGCGGTCAGATCGCGGCGCAAGGCCGCTTGAAACCGCTCGCCAACGCCCGCCGTTTGATGTCGCCGCTGGCGAGCTGGTATGTCAGCGACATTCTCAAAGACGCGCCGCCGCCGCTGAACGCCAAAGGTGGGCGCTTCGCCTACAAGACCGGCACCTCCTATGGCTATCGCGACGCCTGGGCCATCGGATATGACGGCCAGCATGTCGTCGCGGTTTGGGTCGGACGGCCTGACGGCACCAGCGTGCCCGGCATGATGGGACGCACGGCGGCAGCCCCTATTTTGTTCGACGCCTTTCAGCGCATCGGAGAAAAGCGCGTACCTTTAAAAGCCGCGCCAGCAGGAGCGATAGTTGCCGCCACCGCTGGTCTGCCGCCGCCGTTGAAGCACTGGCGCGAGCCAAATGAAGACGTGAGCTCAGGTCCTTATCTCGAACAGCCGGTTGTGATCGCCTTCCCGCCGGATCGCGCCGAGCTTGACATGGCTGAATTAGACGATGAGCCGGTCGTGCTCAAAGCCGAGGGCGGCGCCATGCCGTTCACCTGGCTGGTTGATGGCGCGCCGATCACCTCCGACCCGCACGCCCGTGATGTGAGCTGGAAACCAGCAAGCCAAGGCTTCGCGAAGCTGACCGTCATCGATGCGAACGGCAAGGTGGACCGGGTGAATGTGCGGGTGCGGTAGGGGGGATTTTTCAAATAAGCTCAAAGGCGAACCGCAAAATGAAAGTTTTTCCTAGCGGTTCGCTTGAATGAGCTATGTTTTAAATACCTGCTCATTGATCTGCTCGCTTTGACATGCTGACAAGGCACGTAACTAGAGCATTTCGGTCCAAATGGAGCCCCTTGGCAGGGCACCGTCCTAGAGCTGATTTCCAGCTGAAGTGTTTCTGAGACAACCGTGTCATCAAACGGTTCGACAAGCCCGTTATCCGGTTAACGTCTCCAGGGACCGGCCCGCCCCTGTCACTCTCAAAAGTTTGATCAACATGACCTCACTTTCTGCGCGCTTGTGCGCTCGTCAATAGTCCGATTGAATTCTCGGGATTGCAATATCTAGAGCTCTAGAGCAATGGATATCCCCAATTGACTTCTCTGCTTCTCCTCGGGTTCGGCTTTGAGCACTAACTTCTCCACCCGCGTTCCCGGCCAAGCGCGGCCCATGACCCGAACTCTGTTATGCGATATGAATTCCGCGCGCGAGCCGGGACCTTTACCAACCTCAAATGGGTAAAGACCCCGGATATTCCCCCGGCTCGAGGCCGGGGTTCTTCCGGGGATGCAGGTCGAGAGAGTCTCGCGCAACGCAGACGCCGGCCCAGACGTATATGCCGACCCCTCCCTCACACCAACTCCAACCGGATCGAGTGGCCGAGCACGTTTGCAGCGCGTTGCAGCGACTCCAAAGTGACATTGCCGGCTTCAGGATCAAGCAGGCGGTCGAGCTGGGCACGGCTCGTTTTCATCATCAAAGCCATCTTGTTTTTGGAGACCTTTTTGTCGGTCATGGCTTTGCGCAACTGCCACGCAATCACTTCCTTGATGGCTGCGGCCTGAAATGCCTCCAACACACCTTCACTCTTGAGAAAGCTATCGAGCGTGGAGCCGTGGCGCGGATGGCGCTTCTTCACTTTCTTTGTCATGTCTGCAACTCCTTCTGACGTTTCGCGGCAAGGTCTAGCTCCCCTTGCGGTATCTTCTGCGTTTTCTTGATGAAGCCGTGCAGCGCCACCAGTTCACCGTCGTGCAAGCAAAAAATGACGCGAGCGATGCGGCGGCTGACTAAAGAGCTACGCACCTCCCAAAGCCCATGACCCAAGTTTCGGCAAAGCGGCATACCGGCCGGCCAACGCCACTGCACGCGCATGAGGTCTTGACCGATTGCGTGCCGGTCGGCTTCCGGCAATGCCTTCAGCCAGTTACGCACCGGCTCGGCGCCAGTTGCGGTTACAAAAAACACCAAAGGAATTTTAACGGCAGCCATGACTGCTCACGTACTATATAATATATATGTACTATATATGATGCAATAATGCAAGAGTGAATTGGAAAAGCCACCCTCACCCCTTCAGATACGCCGCCAGCCGGGCGGGATCGAGGTCACCGCGCGCAATGGCGGCGCGCACGGCGCACGCGGGCTCGCTTTGATGGCGGCAATTGCTGAACTTGCATTGCAAAGCCAAGGCTTCGATATCTTCAAAATTCATCGCAACCGACTCTGAAGGATTCCACACTTCCAAGCCGCGCATACCCGGCGTATCGATGATCGAGCCACCGCGCGGGCGGAGAAACAGCTGGCGATGCGTGGTCGTATGACGGCCCCGGCTATCATGGCCGCGCACTTCCCCCGTGGCTTGCCGGTTTTCGCCCAGCAGCTGATTGATCAAGGTCGACTTGCCAGCGCCGGATGAACCAATGAGAACGCCGGTGCGGTTAGCCTCGAAATATGCCGCCAGCTCAGATACTCCAACGCCCGCCCGCGCACTGATGGCGTGAATGGCGATGCCTGGCGCCGCCGCCGCAATCTCACGCACCGCAAGGGCGGCATCCTTCGAGAGGTCGGTCTTGTTGGCGACGATAACCGGCACGGCGCCACTGTCGCGCACCAGCGTCAGAAACCTCACGATGCGCGCAACATTGTAATCGCCATCAAGACCCGTCACGATAAACACGACATCGACATTGGCCGCCAGCAGCTGCGGCGTCTCCTTGCCAGACGCCTTGCGGATCAGCGCGCTGGTGCGCGGCAGCACGGCTTCGATAGTGGCGGGGCCATCGCCAGCGTTCGGACGCAGCGCGACAAAATCACCAACACACGGCAGGTCGGAGCGCAGGGCTGCTGCGTTGCGCACGTGGCCCATGGTCTTGGCCGTCAACTCAATGTCACCGATGGCGACCTGATAGTGCGTGCGGTGCTCGCCAACGACCCGTCCTGGCACCGGTCCGTCAGCAGCAAAGCCTGAGAACTCGTTTTGCCACCGCTCATTCCAGCCAAAGGCAGTCAGTGGCATTCCAAAAGGTCCCCGGCCATCCATGCAGACACTGCTAACGACAGACTCTGGTCCTAAGTAGGCCGTCAATTTGAGACCTTACCCTATAACACGTCCGGCGTGCGGCTCCGCCACGGCGGATCAGCTTTTGCCACGCCGCAAGGGCCGCAGAAGCGTAGGCACTTTTTGCGTTGAATGGCTTGGCCGCGAGGTTGAAGAAACATTTATTGCAACTCAACGCGGCGTGCTGAATGGCCGGGGTCTGAACTCCACAGGAAATTGAGCACGCCGCAGCCCGCAGAATGCCTCGCTTGCAATCCAAATAGTCCAGAGAGATCGGCAGCGTTCGCAGCAAAATCCATATTACGACGCCTCCGGATTGTGATTGCCTGCGCGTGTTTTTTTCCGTTAACTATACCCGTAGAAAAAAGTGTTGTTCCAGATGCGCGATTGACTGTGCCGGTGCCGTAGGCGAAAGGATTACGACGTACAGATACAACGCTCAACGATTATGTTGGCCCAGCGTTTAGGGGCGCGAAACGTGCAATTTAGAAACCGTGATCTCTGGGCAATCCTTGCATACTTCATGACGGCATTTGTCGCCGTGCCTGCATGCGCCGTTTTCACCCATAATCAGGCTGTCGGTTACTTTGCGGCTTACCATAAGTCCGCCGAGGCTGTTATCCGGCCACTGTCGCGCGTCGAGCAGAACTTGCTTCAGCAAACTCCCATTCGCGCGTCATATGAGCCAGCAGCAGCCGAACCCGTGATAACGCCCGTAACGCCCGTGATACCCCTCGCTGCTCTCGTTGCTGGGTTAGAGGACGCCGAAGCGAATGTGCCTAAGCCCGTTGCCAGCAGTCACACATTCCTCGCCGCTGCGGCCCCTGCGGTCCAAGCGCCAAAGGTTCGTGCTGTGCAGCTTCCGCAGCCTAAGGTGCGGATCGCGGGTAAGTCAAAATTCAAGACCAAGTCCGTGAAAGTTGCAGGCCTTGCAAAGACAAAGTCCCGCAGACCTTCAAAGATTGCTGCAGCCAGCAAACCTCAAATCAGCCCGCAGCGCAAGCTCGGGCAATCGCTGGCGGTTCAATCACGCAATCTGAACAATACCGCAACACCCGGACAGCTCATGGTGGTTGCATTCCTTGGCAGGGATTTATGACAGTTCTTCTTAATCTGCATCTTTAGAATTGCTGTCGCATTTGTTGAACAGAAAGCCGCACGTCTAGACCCTAAACCAGCAAAAAAACACGTCCGCACGGGAAAGTCAGCCACATGGTCACGCGT
>JAYTQI010000472.1:0-2952 GCA_043746825.1 Hyphomicrobium sp.
CGGATTTATTGGCGCGTAGAAGTCCGCCAGTACTTGGGCACTGCAACGAGTCTCACGGCAACCCACTCGAGTACATTACCTACATGCTGTGGGACGTGACGGCACTGACTGAGGTGCGTAAAAGTTCTCCTGAACAAAGTGAAGCGCTGTACGCGGTCCTGAAAAATGTTCTGAGCTTACCGAACGAAGCCTGCATTGAGAGCGCACTTCATGGTCTTGCTCATGTCCCCTCTAAAGAAGCGAAATCCATTATCGACGACTGGTTAGACGAGTTGCCACAAGTGAGACCGGCCTTACTCGACTACGCCCGCTCCGCGCGAACGGGGATGATTTTATGACTCCGCTGTTTCGATGCGCGTTCCCGGCCAAGTGCGGCCACTGACGTTGCAAGTCTTGCTGATTTCAAAATCCGCGCGCGAGCCGGGATCTTTACCAGCCTCTGACGGGTAAAGACCCCGGATATTCCCCCGGCTCAAGGCCGGGGTTCTTCCGGGGAAGCGGGTGGTAGAAGTTGCCGCTGAGCCAGCCTGTGGCAAGATATGTTCCTCCTTTCCTGCATTGAGTTGAGGCAATTGAAGGGTATAATATAGCTTACCGGCCAACAGGTAGCCCATCGATGAGCAAGCCAACCAGCATCCGCCCGCCTCCGCATCAATCTGCCACCCGCTATGAGGATGATCTCTATGGCTGGGTGCAGGAGCAGGTCTCCCTGCTGCGCGCAAAACTGGTCACGGATATCGATGCCGCCAACATTGCCGAGGAGCTGTCTGACGTGGGCAATGAGTTGCGCGAAAAGCTGGAGAGCGCCATCGCAGTGCTGACGTTGCACCTCTTGAAATGGGATCATCAAGCTAATTTGAGGTCACGCAGTTGGGCACTCTCGGTCCGCGAGCAACGCCGCCGCATTGATAGACTTTTAAGACGAAATCCCGGGCTCAAGTCCGTTCTCGATGAAGCCATTGTTGAAGGCTATGCCGATGGCCGTGATCGTGGATTGCTGGAAACAGGACTAGATGATGATGCCTTGCCCGAAGCCTGCCCCTACACCTTCGCGGAAATCATGACCCGTCCGGTTGTGAGGGACCGGAAATAGCTGCTGCCTCTTACTTTTTTCGATATGAAGGTTTGCAAGAGCCAGCTGACCACAATAGATTCGCCGCGAGACCTGAATTCCGATGACCACACCCCCCGCCAAACGCAAAGAAGCGCCGTCAGAGCCGTTGAAGCGCGTGCTCGGACCTGCTGTGCGGGCGATAGCGGGCGATGCGGAGCTCGAAGTTGGCTTTGGGGCGGGCAAGCCAGAGGCCGCGGGCAAATCCGTGCAGTTGCCGGAGCCGCCACGCGCGCCCTCGCCAAAAGACATCGCTATTGTGCGCGGCTGGGCTGATAGCTTGGCGTTGAACCTCGGCTGTCACGATAATAAAATTCATCGCCGCGTCGCGCCGCCGCCTGGTCCCGCGCGCACGGTGTTTGAAGCCGCAGAGCGGGCGCGCGTTGAAGCCCTAGGTGCCTCGCGCATGATAGGTATGGCGAAAAATTTAACAGCCAAGCTCGAAGATCAATACGCCCACGGGCGTTTTCAAAACATCGCAAATCGTACCGAAGCGCCGCTGGAAGACGCCCTCGCCCTTATCATCCGCGAACGCCTGACAGGTTTAGCGCCGCCAGCCTCCACCAAAGGGCTTGTCGATCTGTGGCGGCCTATGATCGAAATCAAGGGCGCCAAGATGATGAAGCGCATCGAAGCCTTGGCCAACGATCAAGAGCAGTTCGGCCGCACCGTCCGTGATCTGTTGAAAACTCTGCAACTCGCCGACCCAATGAACCCAAACAAACCAGAGGAAAGCGACGAAGAGGAAAACGAGAATGCCCCGGACGGCGGCTCAGAAGAGGCTGATCAATCTCAGGACGAAGGCGGCGAAGGCCAGGACAAAAACGGCCAGGATGAACTGAACGACGGCAAAGTCTCTGAAACCGATGAAATGGCTGACGCCACAGACGCCGATAATTCTGACAGCGGCGATGATTCATTTGAGGAAGACGACTCACCCGCACCCTGGCGGCCAAACACTAACGTTCTCGAGAACCCGGAAGCCTTTGGCTACAAGGTTTTCACGCGTGCATTTGACGAAGAAGTGAAATCGGAAGAGCTTTCAACGCCTGAAGAACTCGAGCGGCTGCGCTCTTTCCTGGATAAGGAATTGAAAGCGCTTTCAGCCGTGGTCTCGCGCCTCGCCAACAAGTTGCAACGCCGCCTGTTGGCGCAACAAAATCGCGCCTGGGATTTTGATCTTGAAGAAGGCGTGCTCGACGCCGCGCGCTTAACCCGCATCATCACAGACCCTGCTGGCGCGCTGTCGTTCAAGCGCGAACGCGATACCGATTTCCGCGATACCGTTGTCACATTGCTGCTGGATAATTCAGGTTCGATGCGCGGCCGCCCGATCATGGTTGCGGCCTGCTGCGCCGATATTTTGGCGCGCACACTGGAGCGCTGCGGTGTGAAAGTGGAGATACTCGGTTTCACGACGCGGGCCTGGAAGGGCGGGCAGGCGCGTGAAGAATGGCTGGCGGCAGGAAAACCGGCCACTCCCGGCCGTCTCAATGATTTGCGTCACATCATCTACAAGACAGCCGATGCGCCGTGGCGGCGCTCTAAAAACGCTCTTGCCCTGATGATGCGCGAAGGCTTGCTCAAAGAAAACATCGACGGTGAGGCTTTGGCTTGGGCGCATTCGCGGCTGGTTGGGCGGCCCGAGCAACGCCGCATTCTCATGATGATCTCGGATGGTGCGCCGGTGGACGATTCGACTCTATCGGTCAACGCCGGTAACTATCTGGAGCAGCATTTGCGGCAAGTGATCCACGAGATTGAAACGCGGTCACCCGTCGAGCTGATCGCTATCGGAATTGGCCACGATGTGACCCGCTACTATGCCCGCGCGGTGACGA
>JAYTQI010000473.1:0-2939 GCA_043746825.1 Hyphomicrobium sp.
CGACAACTCCTGTATTATGAGAGGCGGCAAAACTTAATGCTGCAACCTATGACTTTCTGCACGCTCAAATGTCCGCTCGCAAGAGGCACTCCAATCCCGGCAAAACAATGCCCTGATACTGCCCTGTTTTTAGGCCGCGATGGCCAGGGTTTCCGGCTCAAGACGTGTCGCGGCCACAGATTCTAAGGGCGCCGCCTGGCGCAGGCGATAAAGTTCCTTGGCGGAGACTTCAGGCAGACCCAAAAGCCGGGTGAAGCGGTGGACATCGGCTTTAGTGATATGCTCAGCGACCATCAAAAGCACGGAGCGATCACTGTCTGGGTGGACCAGGATGAGTTCATGGCGCGTGGTCCCAAGCGACGTGCGGATATGATGGGCAACGCCTTGATAGTCTTGGAGTGATGCGGTCCAGACATGCTTGCCAAAGGTTTTGTCGTCATGCACAGCGACGCGCTCGCGGGTTATCACGACATCGCGGTGCCAATTGAGATTGCAGATCAAACGCTTCAACGGCCAGCCAAAAAGCGCGATCCAGAAGCAAATGGCTAAAGCCAGTTCAATGGCCAGCAGAGGTTTGTCCATAATGAGTGCGCGAGTTGTGGCCATGGACAGCGCATGGGCGGCCAAGGCCAGTTGCGGCAGCACGACAGCAGCGGCAAGGCTTGAGAGCAGACCTAAACGCATGATACCGGCTGATTTGGAAGAACTCTGCTGGGACAGCAAGGGCAGGCCCTCAACGCCACTCATTACATCGACAACTTCAAAAGCCTCAGGCCGCATGCTCACATCCGCTAACAGGACACATTTATTGTTGGATGCGAGACTAGGTCAGCATGGCTAATGCACGGTTAAGGCGCGCTCCATTTTTGGCATCCTTAGAGCTACGGGCGTCAACAAGCCGTGGATGACGTCAGATTGCTCTTGACACATAAGCATATCTTTATATCTATGGCGCATGGATACCGCCAGCGATCTCAACACTGACGACCTCGTCACCGCCCTTAAGTCTGCGGCGGAGCCGACGCGCCTGCGTATTTTGTTGCTGCTGGCGGCGGGGGAGTTGAACGTCAAGGATCTGACGCTGGTACTCGGTCAAAGCCAGCCTCGCATCAGCCGCCATTTGAAGTTGCTTGTTGAAGGCGGCCTGATTGAGCGGTTCCGCGAGGGCAGTTGGGTCTATTTCCATATCTCGGACCGGTCAGCAGGCGGCAAGTTGGCACTTAGCTTACTCGCGACGATCAACGCCCGCGATCCAGCTGTGGCGCGTGATCGCGAGCGGGCCGATGCCCTCAAACGCGAGCGCGAATCCGCGGCTCAGGGCTTCTTTGAGACGCACGCCGCCGACTGGGACCAGATGCGCTCGCTGCACGTCTCTGAGCGCGACGTTGAAGGCGCCATGCTGGCAGCTCTTGGGCCAGGCCCGTTCAACTTGCTTGTCGATCTTGGAACCGGCACAGGCCGGACGCTGGAACTCTTCGCGCCCCGCTACAAACGCAGCCTCGGCATCGACGTCAATCAGGCGATGCTGACCTACGCCCGGGCCAAACTGACCAAAGCCGGATTGGCGAATGCACAGGTCCGGCACGGTAACATCTACGCGCTGTCCATTGCCGATGGTCAGGCTGACGCCATTGTGATGCATCAGGTTTTACATTTTCTGTCGGACCCTGCCCTGGCGATCCGCGAAGCGGCACGCGTGTTGGCGCCGGGCGGGGAACTGCTGATTGTCGATTTTGCCCCTCATGAGCTCGAATTTCTGCGCGAGACGCAGGCTCACGAGCGGCTCGGCTTTCCTCACGCCATGATCAATCAATGGCTGTCGGACGCGCATCTAGTGCCAAAGATGGCCCGCGATCTGGCGGCGCCACGCTCGGCAACTGGCGCCAACCAGCTTACCGTTTCGCTTTGGCTCGCAAAGCGGCCGGGCGCTTCAAAGCCAGCCGCTTTAAGTAGCACAAAATCAAGTCTTGAGGAGGCCCGCTGATGGCTGAACGTAAAGAACGCAAGAGCCACTTGCTCGGTTCGGGCGAGATTGGGGTGTCGTTCGAATTCTTCCCGCCGAAATCCGACAAAATGGAGGAGCAGCTGTGGTCGTCGATCAAGCGCTTGGCACCGCTCGCACCGGAGTTTGTATCGGTGACCTATGGGGCAGGCGGTTCAACGCGTGAGCGCACCCACAACACAGTCGCGCGTATCGTCAAGGAGACGGACTTGCGGCCAGCTGCGCATCTCACCTGCGTCAATGCCAGCAAGGATGAAGTCAACGAGGTCGCAAAAGCCTATTGGGCTGCGGGCGTGCGCCATATCGTGGCGCTGCGCGGCGATCCCCCCGATGGGGTCGGCACCGCTTATAGGCCCCATCCCGGCGGCTACACCAATGCCGCCGAGCTCGTCGCAGGCTTGAAAAAGATTGCGGGCTTTGAAATCTCGGTCGCGGGTTATCCGGAAAAGCATCCCGAGAGCACGACGCTCAACGCCGACATCGACAATCTCAAAGCCAAGGTTGATGCCGGTGCTGATCGCATCATCACGCAGTTCGGCTTCGATAACGCGCATTTCCTCCGCTATCTTGAGCGCGCTCGGGCGGCTGGCATTTGGGTGCCGATCATGCCCGGCATCGTGCCGATCCACAATTTTAAGCAGGTCGCGGGCTTCGCGCAGCGGGCCGGTGCCAGCATGCCGTCGTGGCTCGCGCGCCGGTTCGAAGGCCTCGATGACGATCCAACGACAACGCACTTGGTGGCGGCCGCAGCGGCGACCGAGCAGGTCATGGATCTTGTCGATGAGGGTATCAAGAAATTCCATTTCTATTCGCTGAACCGCGCCGATCTCGTGTACGCGATTTGTCATCTGCTCGGGTTGCGGCCGTTGCGGTCCGCCAAGGCGGATGCCGCGTGACGGAGTGCGGAGGGGGAACCAGCGGGATCACGCGTACGGGG
>JAYTQI010000474.1:0-6461 GCA_043746825.1 Hyphomicrobium sp.
TTCCGCCGCAAATCGATCACGGCCATGGAGTGGCTTGGGCGCTATTCGATGACCGACGTTATGGTGCTGGCGCTCATGATCTTTTATGTGAATTCGAGCGGCTACACCGAAGCCCGCGTCTTGCCGGGCGTATATTTCTTCGCCGGTTCGGCTTTGTTGACGATGCTGGCTTACGGCTGGGCCAATGCGACGCCAGCGCCGGTGCGCTACACGCCACGCAAACCCGCCCCCGTGCCGATGACGGGGAAACAGAAGGTGGCTTGAAGGTCTAACCAAAAAGCAAAAGGGCCAGCCTTGCGGCCAGCCCTTTGCAAATTCTGCCATCCGAAACCGCTTACCGCGAATAGAATTCGACGACGAGGTTCGGTTCCATCGTGACCGGGTAGGGCACATCTGACAAAGCTGGAATGCGCGAGAGCTTGGCGGTCATCTTGTTGTGGTCGGCATCGACGTAATCGGGCACATCGCGTTCAGCACTTTTGATGGCTTCGAGGACGAGCGCCAGCTGCTTGGCCTTCTCGCTCACTTCCACCACGTCGCCGATGCGGATGCGGTAGCTCGGAATGGTGACGCGCCGGCCGTTTACGCTGACGTGGCCGTGCGACACGAACTGGCGGGCGGCAAAAACAGTTGGCACAAACTTGGCGCGATAGACCAGCGCATCGAGGCGGCGCTCGAGCAAGCCGATCAGGTGTTCGGAGGTCGAGCCCTTCATGGATGAGGCTTCGGCATAAACCTTGCGAAACTGGCGTTCCGAAATCGAGGCGTAATAGCCTTTAAGCTTCTGCTTGGCTTTGAGCTGTTGGCCGAAGTCGGAGAGTTTGCCGGCGCGGCGCTCACCATGCTGGCCGGGGCGGCTTTCGCGGCGATTAAGCGGGCTCTTTGGGCGGCCCCAGATGTTCTCGCCTAAACGGCGATCAATCTTGTGTTTGGCGCGGACGCGCTTCGTCATAGTCTAGCACTCCATGAGTTGCAGGCGGGCCTGAGGAAATCCCAGCCCGCGTTCAATCGGAGCGCCCCCTCCTCTGTGCCGTCACCTGATTAGGTTCCGGCGCTGACAGACATGGACCTTCAACAGTCCCGTCACGGGTGCGCAAATGAAACGCGGGCCAAAAAGCCCGCGCTATCCGTGTTTTGTATCTTTGTTGGCCGCCCCCGTCAACCGAGCCGATTAGCCCTAGAACGGCGGCCTATTTCTTAGGTGCAGCAGCTGGAGCGGGAGCTGCGACCGATGGGGCCGGAGCAGCGGCTGCAGCGGCGGGCTGTTTGGGTGCCGCGGCGGGGGCAGCTGGAGCAGCAGCAGGTGTCGTTGAGCCTGTCGCAGCAGGCGCTGCTGCAGCCGGTGCAGGGGCCGCGGCCTGGGCCGGAGCGGTCGCGGCAGCGGCCGGGGCGGTGCCCGCAGTACCCGCAACGGCGGCCTTATCTTTCTCAACTGGGTGCGGACCGTTGTTGACGTAATTCGCGATCAATTTCTTGACCTGCTCTTTCTGCTCAGTCGTGCACGAGGTGTTAGGAGCCTTACCCTCTTCAACCACAACCTCCTTGTCGCCGTCTTTCTCAACAAGCTTGATCTTGCCGGTCAGCAACATGACGGTCGTGAGGTGCAACTGGCTGATATAAACCATTTGCTGGGGAGTCCACTTTTTCTTGTAGTCCTCGCGCCACATCAGAGAGATGTGGTTCATCCGTTGCTCTTCCGGCAAATCGCAGACCTGGGCATGAGCCGACAAGCGGCCGACTTTAATGACTTCGCGCGCCACATCGACCGGCACGACTGACTCTTCCCGTTTCTTTTTATCGATCAAGATCGTCGTGCCGTCCGGCTTTGAGAACTGCGACGGTGTCAACGACCAAGCGTATTCCATGAACGACGTGACGGCCTTTTCGCTCAGCTCCTGGGCGGAGGCAGAGCCCACCGGCACCGTTGAGGCAAACGCCATCGCGCACGCCAAGACTTTACCCGCCCTCGAATTCATCCGCATCTCCAATTGAACCTCATATGCCGGGAGCCCAAAGCTCCGCGCCTCAAAACCTAAACCCCATGCGCCCATCTCAGCCCGCATAGGCATCGGTTGCATGGCGGCCATTATGCCGTTTCAAGAGGCATCGCTCAGCCCAAAACTTGTCCAGATCATGGCACCTCAGGTGGACGGCTTCTTTCCGGACCCTTTGCCATGTGCAAGCGTGGCAACTATGCCACGAAGGGTGCGCACTTCCTGGTCAGTTGGGGCTGTGCGCGAGAACATGGAGCGGAGATTGCGCACCACAGTTGTGCGCTTGTGAGCCGGATTAAAAAACCCAAGGCGCTCCAATTCTCCTTCTAAATGCTCGAATAACCCAATCAGTTCCTCTTTCGTTGCCGGGCGGTCGGCATTCAAATAGAGGCCTTCACTGAGCGGCTTCTCGTAATTTGTGACGCGCCCCAGGCTGCGCTCAGGCGCACCGCGCATCCATTCGTAGCCGAGCAGCAGCACGGCTTGGGCCAGGTTCAACGAGGCGAAGCGAGAATTAACCGGAATCATAATCACCACGTCGGCGTTGGCGACCTCATCGGTTTCGAGCCCGTTGCGCTCGCGCCCGAACAAGATGCCGCAGCGCTCTCCCCGGGCAATGCGGACGCGCATCTCAGTGATCGCCTGCTCGGGCGTCATGACCGGTTTTCTTAAATCACGCTGGCGGGCGGTAGTGGCGCCCAGCCAGTTGAGATCGCCTATTGCGGCCTCAAGCGACGGATACGCCTTGGCATCGTCGATGATGTAATTGGCGCCGGACGCTGCAATGCGCGCCTTCTCATTTGGCCAGCCGTCGCGCGGATTGACGAGGCGCAACTCATCAAGCCCGAAATTGGCCGACGCCCGCGCCACCATGCCAATGTTGTCGGCGAGCTGCGGCTCCATGAGAATGATCGTTGGGCTTTCGCCCTCACCCTGCATTGGCTCGCCCTGCATATCGGCGCGGCGGATGCCATGGCGCAATTTGCGAATGACGCGGCGGGCCCAGAACCAGTAATTTTCGCCCGACCACTGTTTCGCAAGCGTTTCGAGACAGGGCGTGGTGATGGTTTCGGTGCCTTCACCGTGCAGGCGAACGCGGCCATCGCCGACGATAACGTCTTTTTTTGACAAGATAAATTGATCGAGCGTTTCAAGCCCAAGATCTTCCGTGCGCCGCTTACAGCCAGGGCAAGAGGCCTTATCCGCGATGCAGCGCAGCTCGGCGCAGTATTGCAGCACCGGCTCTAGCGTCTCGCGCGTCAGACCCGGCTTAGCCAACGCCGCCAGCCCCTGATCAATAGTCGCGACATGGCAGGCGTGTACAATGGCGCCGACAGAGAGGGTGGTGCCGTCGATGCAAGGCACGCTCTGCCCGACTAGGAGTTTGGGTGATATTTTCAATTTCAAACTTCTCAGGTCTTGGAGGCTGCTTAGGTGCTACCTAGCCGCTAAACCAAGTCCGCACAAATGCGAATGTCTGACGCGCTTGTTGCAGCGCACTGTTGCCGCTATGGTCCCGGAAACACTCGGGCTAGGTATCAAACATGCAGAAGATCAAAGTTAAGGGCACCGTCGTCGAACTCGATGGTGACGAGATGACACGCATCATCTGGCAGCTCATCAAAGACAAGCTGATCAATCCCTATCTCGATGTGAACCTTGAATACTATGATCTCGGCATCGAATATCGCGACAAGACCAACGATTCTGTGACCGTTGATGCCGCCAACGCCATCAAAAAGCACGGTGTTGGCGTCAAGTGCGCGACCATCACACCCGATGAAGCCCGCGTCAAAGAATTCAATCTGAAAGAGATGTGGAAGTCGCCCAACGGCACCATCCGCAACATTCTAGGCGGGGTGATTTTCCGCGAGCCTATCATCGCGAAAAATGTGCCGCGCCTGGTGCCGGGTTGGACACAACCGATCATCGTTGGACGTCACGCTTTTGGCGATCAATACAAAGCCACCGACTTTAAGTTTCCGGGCAAGGGCACGCTGACCATCAAGTTTGTGGGCGACGATGGCAAGGTGATTGAAAAGGAAGTCTTCAAGGCGCCGGGCGCGGGCGTGGCGATGGCGATGTACAATCTCGACGATAGCATCCGCGAGTTCGCGCGGGCTTCCCTCAACTACGGCTTGGCCCGCAACTATCCGGTTTACCTCTCGACCAAAAACACCATTCTCAAAGCCTATGACGGGCGCTTCAAGGACATCTTTCAAGAGGTGTTCGAGGCTGAGTTCAAGGCCGAGTTCGACAAGCGCAAACTGGTCTATGAGCACCGCCTCATCGACGACATGGTGGCGTCCGCCATGAAATGGCCGGGCGGCTACATCTGGGCGTGCAAAAACTACGACGGCGACGTCCAGTCCGATACCGTGGCGCAGGGCTTTGGCTCGCTTGGCCTGATGACGTCGGTTCTGCTGACGCCTGACGGAAAAACCGTCGAAGCCGAGGCCGCGCACGGCACCGTGACCCGCCACTATCGCGAACATCAAAAGGGCAAGGAAACTTCAACCAACGCCATTGCCTCGATCTTTGCCTGGACGCGCGGGCTTTCCCACCGTGCCAAACTGGATAATAACGATGCGCTAAATAAATTCGCACTGACACTCGAAAAAGTTTGCGTCGATACGGTTGAGAGCGGCTACATGACCAAGGACCTCGCCCTCCTCATCGGCCCCGATCAAAAGTGGCTCTCAACCACCGGGTTCTTGGACAAGGTGGATGCGAATTTGAAAAAGGCCATGGGGTAATGTCCCCTCTCCCCGGCCCTACGCGGGGAGAGGGAGAATCCCCTCCAAACCTTGACTTTTGGGCCCGTTTTTCCTAGGTTAGCTAAGTTAGCTAACCTTGAGCATCCGTCATGGCCACCGTCACCATTCACGAGGCAAAAACCAATCTCTCCGAACTCATCCGCCGGGTCGAAGCGGGCGAGGAGATTGTAATCGCGCGCGGTGACAAACCGGTTGCGATCCTAAAGGACTACGACCGGACCGCAGTTGCCGCTCGCCGCAAAGCTGGCATGGGCTCGTGGGCCGATAAGTTTCCTGTGCCACCAGATGACGTCTTTTTGGCCCCATTGAGTGACGAAGAATTCATCGAGATGTTTGGTCAGGAATTCTTTGACTTGCACCAGGGTCTCGATAAGGCCCCCAAGTGAGGCTGCTGATCGATACTCACGTTCTGATTTGGTGGGTGCAAGAACCAAAAAAGATTCGCAAAACCATTCGCGACGATATCAGCAACGATGAAAATGAGGTTTTCGTCAGCGCAGTTTCTGCCTGGGAAATTGCAAACAAGGTCCGCATTGGAAAACTCCGCTTTGCGCAAGACATTCTTGATAGCTTCGAGGAGAGCATCCGGCTACTTAATTTCGAACACTTGCCTGTGTCCGCCAAACACGCTGTTGCTGGCGCCAAGATCGAAGCCCCCCACAAAGATCCATTCGACCGGATGCTGGCCGGGCAAGCACTTGTCGAAGGCATGAAACTCATCAGCGCTGATCCGCAGTTCAAACAGCTTGGTGTTGAAACGGTGTGGTGAAGTACGGCTCAGAAAAATTAGGACCCACCGCAATGCGCCTGAGAACTTTTGGTTTCGCAATTTTTCTGACGCTGGCACTCTCGCCCTTTACGGAAAGCGCCCGCGCCAAAGAGCCAGAGGCGCAATCAACGGCACCGGCACGCCCCCCGCAATGGGCCACACCCATTGAGAAGGACGGCGCACCTAACCTCAATCGTATTGCACCCAACTTTTACAGAAGCGCCCAGCCGAGTTCAGACGGCTTCAAAGTGTTGTCCAAAGAACCTGGAATTCGAACCGTCGTGAGCCTGCGCGCCTTCCATTCTGATCTCGATCTGTTGGAGGGCACCGGCATTGCGCTGGTTCGAATTCCGATCCATCCTTGGCACATCGAGACCGAGGACATTGTGCTCGCACTGGCCGCCATCCGCCGCGCCGAGGCTCAGGGTCCGTTGCTACTCCATTGCCAGCATGGCGCTGACCGGAGGGGCCTGATCACCGCGCTCTATCGCATTCTCTATCAGGACTGGACGAAAGAGGCGGCATTGGCTGAAATGCAGCATGGCAATTTCGGCTATCACGCCATTTGGGGTAACATTCCCCACTATGTGCGCGAGCTGGACGTGGCGGCCTTGAAGCAGACGATTGAACTGGCGGCGAAGTAAAATTGCCGCCTGAAACTTTATAGCCCCCCGGCACGTATCTCTGAGCAACCAAGTGCTGGAGATAAGCCATGACGCTGAAGCGCACAACGATTTCCCTGGCTTTATTGACACTTGTCATGGCGCCAGCCGCTGCCGGGGAGGCGCTGACCTGGCGTGGTTGGGGCGGTGATCTGTTCGGCCAAAAGGCGGACAACCGGCTCGTCATTCTCGATCTCGAGGCCGTGTGGTGCCATTGGTGCCACGTCATGGAAGAGACGACTTACCACGATCCCAAAGT
>JAYTQI010000475.1:0-6446 GCA_043746825.1 Hyphomicrobium sp.
CCGACGTTGCAATGCGGCTTGGTCCGCTCAAACTTTTGCTTGGCCATCGTGGGCTCTCCTTCGTCTTTCGAACTCGCCCCTGGCTGACCCAGGGATTTCCTGTGAACGTCTGCGTCTCAAGCCCCATCAGTCAGGCTCAATGCCTGACAGGCGGAACCCTAGTCTTTTATTAGGCGTACTTCGCCTTAACTTCTTCCGCGACGTTACGCGGCACTTCCGCGTAATGCGCAAATTGCATGGTATACGAAGCGCGGCCCGTCGACATCGAACGTAGCTGGCTGACATAGCCAAACATGTTGGCCAGCGGCACGTAGGCGCGAATGACAGTGGCGTTGCCGCGCATCTGCTGGTCGCGTATCTGGCCACGGCGTGAGTTGATATCGCCGATGACGCCGCCGACGAAATCGCCAGGTGTCACAACTTCCACGTCCATGATGGGCTCAAGGATCTTGACCCCACCCTTTTCGCAGCCTTCTTTCATGGCCGCACGGGTGGCAATTTCGAAGGCGATGGCGGAGGAGTCAACGTCATGGTAGGCGCCATCATAAAGGGTGACCTTCATATCGACGAGCGGGAAGCCGATCAGCATACCGTTGTCCCAAACCGACTTAACGCCCTTTTCGACGCCAGGGATGTATTCCTTCGGCACGGTCCCGCCGATGATGGACGATTCAAACACGTTGCCTTTGCCGGTTTCGTTTGGCTCAAGCTTGAGTTTGACGCGCGCGAACTGACCCGTACCACCTGTCTGCTTCTTGTGCGTGTAATCGATATCGGCGGCGCGTGACAAGCTTTCGCGGTACGCCACTTGAGGTGCGCCAACAATGGCATCGACGCCATAGGTGCGTTTCAGAATGTCGACTTTGATGTCGAGATGAAGCTCGCCCATGCCTTTGAGAATGGTCTCACCGGATTCCTGATCAACGGAGACGCGGAATGAGGGGTCTTCGTGCGCCATCGTGTAGAGGGCGATGGCCATCTTCTCCTGGTCGGCCTTGGTCTTTGGCTCGATTTTTTGAGCAATGACGGGCTCGGGGAAATCCATCTTTTCCAGAATGACGGGCTTCTGTGGATCGCACAGCGTTTCGCCGGTGCGGGTATCCTTCAGGCCCTGCAGAGCGATAATATCGCCCGCAAACGCTTCCTTGATTTCTTCCCGGTCAGCGGCATGCATCAGATACATGCGGCCGGCACGTTCTTTCTTGTCGCGGGTCGTATTGGCGAGCGCCATCCCTTGCTCAAGCTTGCCTGAGTAGACGCGGCAGAACGTGATTGAGCCGACGTGCTCGAAGCTCATGATCTTGAAGGCGATCATCGAAAGCGGATCGCTGTCGGTTGGACGGCGCGGTGCGTCGCCACCGGTCTTGGGATCGATACCGATATAGGATTCGCGATCAAGGGGCGACGGCAGGAAGTCAACAACAGCGTCGAGCAAAGGCTGCACACCCTTGTTCTTGAAGGCCGAGCCGCACATCATCGGATAAAATGCGCGGGTGACAGTTGCCTTGCGGATCAACTTGCGCAGCGTCGCCTCGTCCGGCTCTTTGCCATCGAGGTAGCCGGCCATCGCATCGTCGTCCATGTCGACGGCGGCTTCAATCATATTGGCGCGGAATTCAGCGGCCTTGTCGGCGAGGTCAGCCGGGACCGGCCCCTCAACCATCTTGGAGTCCTTGCCATCGCCATCCCAGGTGATCGCGACCATGCGAATGAGATCAACGACGCCTTTGAAATCGGCTTCGGCGCCAATTGGAATCTGCAACGGAATAGCCTTGGCACCAAGCTTATCTTTGATGTCGGCGAGGCACATGTAGAAGTCGGCACCCGTCTTATCCATTTTGTTGGAAAAGATGATGCGTGGCACGCCGTACTTGTCGCCCTGGCGCCAGACGGTCTCGGTTTGCGGCTCTACGCCCTGGTTAGAATCGAGCACGCAGACGGCACCGTCAAGCACGCGCAAAGAGCGCTCAACTTCAATCGTGAAGTCGACGTGGCCTGGCGTATCAATGATGTTCAGGCGGCGCTTGCGGCCATCGCGGCCCATCCAGAAGCAGGTTGTCGCTGCTGACGTGATGGTGATGCCGCGCTCAGCTTCCTGATCCATAAAGTCCATCGTGGCGGCGCCATCGTGCACTTCGCCAATCTTGTAGGACTTACCCGTGTAATAGAGGACGCGCTCCGTCGTCGTCGTCTTCCCCGCATCAATGTGAGCCATGATGCCGAAGTTGCGATAGTCTTGGATGTCGTATTGACGGGCCATGATCGTGCCTCGGAATTCCTATTATCTACCAGCGGTAATGCGAGAAGGCGCGGTTGGCTTCCGCCATTTTGTGCGTATCTTCGCGCTTTTTGACTGCGGTGCCGCGATTGTTCGCGGCATCCAGCAATTCGCCTGAAAGTTTGTCGATCAGCGTCGTTTCATTGCGCGAGCGGGCCGCTGCAATGATCCAACGGATAGCAAGGGCCTGACGGCGCTCGGTACGGACTTCGACCGGCACCTGATAGGTTGCGCCGCCAACGCGCCGTGAGCGAACCTCAACGGCGGGCATGACGTTTTCGAGAGCTGACTTGAAGAGATCGAGCGGGTTGGCTTTACCCTTGCTTTCCATCTTCTCGAACGCACCATATACCATGCGCTCGGCGACCGATTTCTTGCCCTCTTTCATCACCGCGTTCATGAACTTGGTGACAACGAGGTCATTGAACTTAGGATCAGGGATCACTTCCCGCTTTTGCGCCGCGTGACGACGAGACATCTAGTGAGTCCTTCGATTCAAATTCTATTTCAACACGAGGCCAGTTGGACCAACCTCGAACGATGATCTTTTATTTCGGGCGCTTAGCGCCGTATTTCGAACGGCGCTGCCGGCGCGCCGAGACGCCCTGGGTATCGAGAACGCCGCGGATGATGTGGTAGCGAACGCCCGGCAAGTCTTTGACGCGGCCGCCACGGATGAGCACGACAGAATGCTCCTGCAGGTTGTGGCCTTCGCCCGGAATGTAGCCAATGACTTCATGCCCGTTGGTCAGCCGGATCTTGGCAACCTTACGAAGTGCCGAGTTCGGCTTCTTTGGCGTCGTTGTATAGACGCGAGTGCACACACCACGCTTTTGCGGGCAAGCGTCCATGTGGCGCGATTTCTCGCGATAAATCTTTGGCTCCCGGGGCTTCCGGATCAGCTGTTGTATCGTTGGCATACGCCCAATCCTGCCTTCGTATCTAAATCTCGGGAGCATCCCAAATTGAAAATGCGCCAAATATTCCGGCCTGGGGTGGAAACCGCCCCAAACAAGAAAAAACCAGAGGATCATGCCGGCCTTTTGGGCTAGCAGATCGTGGTCCGTCGATGTTCTCTGCTTATCAAGGACGATAGTGTTTAGGCTAATGTGCCGCCAAAAACCGGCGCACGTGGCCTACCACCTACCGTGAGAGTTGGCGAGCTATATACACGGGTTTGATAATGGTCAACTGGCACCGCCCCGACTTCTGAGATTATTTTTCCCTAAGCCAGCTATTTCGAGCCAAACTGCCCTGCGGCGGAGTGACTTGGCGGTCCCGTCAGCACTGATGAAACCACCATTGTATTGCAAGAAGCAGGCGATTTCAACTTTGCTTGACTTGTCTGATTCCATTTGAAAACAGCCGATTACTTTGGCCGCTACATTGCCTTTTTCGCGATTAGAGAAAATGAGTTCGCCGTTTAGCTAGGCAATGATGCCCCGAATTTTAACGCCTGAGTGAGGTCTTCTCCGCATGCTGCCAAGCGTGAACGGGGAGACAAAAAGTCTTGCGTGGCATCCTGAGCGAGACGTCAAAATATCAGCCCGCCTTGTTGGCGATGGCTGCCGTAACGGCAATCATGTTGGCCGGTTGCAGTCAAGCCGGTGGCATTGGCGACCGCCCGGCCTGGGGCCTACTCGGTGGCTCGAAGGAGACCGTGGCGCCACCGCCAGTCACTGAGGCGTCCAAATACATCTACCGCGGCGGGCGCGACGCTGTTACAGGCCGGGCCAGCAATAGCTCAGCGCCGCCAGGAACATATTCATCCGAGCCGCTGGCGCCATTAGCTGAGCCCAGGGTGCATTCCAAGTATTGGGATGAGAGCGCACATGGAGCTCTGTCGATCGCACCGGCACACGCTAACAGGGATCGACAGGCCGCTGCAGGCGGTGGCGAGACTGTTACCGTAGCGCCCGGTGATACGCTCTACGCAATTGCTCGACGTCATCACGTCAGCCTCACTGCCCTGATGGCGGCCAACAGCTTGCAAGCTCCCACCATTCACGCGCGACAGCAATTGGCCCTGCCGCGCTAGTCAAAAACCTGACTACGCATTCCCTGGTTGGGGATACGAAGCAGTGAAGGGCTGCCCTGTGTTGGCTTGGGCAACCCTGACTAGCGCCTCACCCTGTGCTGCGTGCAGGCGTCATGGGGGGAGACATTTCTGGCTCTACTTGCGGCTTTTGACGCGTTCCAGCTCACGCTGGAAAGCCGACACGAAATCGCGGCGTCCCTGGGATTCATTATCCTGAGCAATGCCCGGGAAATTGCTCACTTCGATAATGGGCACGCCGTCACGGCGGCTGGCCACCCGGACGCTGATCTCAAGACCTTGAACCTTTAAGCGGCCGCTGAGCTTTCTTTGCGCCATGACGGTCTCCGGCACGCATTTATTTACATCCCCATGCTGACGCGAAGCTCGACCCAAGACAACGCCTGCAATTGAAATTGAGTTCTGCGATTTTCTTAGCCTTGGCGCAGTCTCGCTGTCACAAAACCAAAAAAACGGCCGCCCTTTCGAGGCGGCCGTTGAATGTATCAAACTACAAAAAAACAGCACTTATGCAGCTTCTTCCGATGCTGGGCGGCGGCGGCGGCGGGCGGGGCCACCGCCAGGCGCATCCGGGCCCGGGATCGACGTCGATTTGGCCTGCTCTTTGGCAATGAGTTCGTCGCGCATCGTGGCAATCTTGCGCAGACGGCGCAACATGCCACCTGTGCCAGCCGGAATGAGACGGCCGACGATGACGTTTTCTTTCAAGCCTTCGAGCATGTCCGACTTGCCGTTGACAGCTGCGTCCGTCAAGACGCGCGTCGTTTCCTGGAACGAAGCTGCCGAGATGAACGACTTCGTCTGCAGCGAGGCCTTGGTGATGCCAAGGAGAACCGGCGTCGATAGGGCTGGGCGCTTACCTTCCTTCTCGAACGCGAGGTTGACTTCCTCGAATTCGGTCCGGTCGATTTGCTCGCCTTTGATGAGGTCGGTTTCTCCGATATCGGTGATTTCAACCTTTTGCAGCATCTGCCGGACGATGACCTCGATGTGCTTGTCATTGATAGTCACGCCTTGCAGACGGTAGACGTCCTGGATCTCGTTGATCAGGTAGTTCGCGAGTTCTTCAACACCCTTGATGGCGAGAATGTCGTGTGGTGCTGGGTTGCCGTCGTAGACGAAATCGCCACGCTCGACGCGGTCACCATTCTGCACGGTCAGGCTCTTGCCACGTGGGATCAGGTACTCGACCGACTCCTTGGTTTCGTCATCCGGTCTGATGTGGATGCGCTGCTTGTTCTTGTAGTCCTTGCCAAACTCGATTGTGCCAGAGATTTCGGCCAGAATTGCATGGTCCTTCGGACGGCGCGCCTCGAACAGTTCGGCAACGCGCGGCAGACCGCCGGTGATGTCGCTCTGCTTGGCGGACGAGGTCGGAATACGCGCCAGCACGTCGCCAGCTTTGACGTCCGCGCCACGGTCGACCGAGAGAACAGCATCGACCGACAACAGATAACGGGCATCGCCGCCGCGCGCGACTTTGATCGGTTTGCCTTTGCTGTCCTTAATCACGATGGCTGGCTTTAGTTCCGAGCCTTTGGGGCTCGCACGCCAATCGACGATGACGCGGTTCGACGTGCCCTTCATTTCGTCGGTCTGCTCGCGCACCGAAGCGCCCTCGATCAGATCTTCGAAATCGACATGGCCGTTGGCTTCCGCCAAAATCGGGCGGGTGTAGGGATCCCATTGCGCGATCTTTGTGCCGCGCTTGACGGTATCGCCCTCATCGACGAACACGCGGGCGCCATAGGTGATCTTATGTGCCGCCAGCTCCTTGCCCGACTGATCCACAATCATGATCGACATGGTGCGGCCCGTCGAGACGTGCTGGCCTTTCGAGTCCTTGGCAATACCACGGTTCTTGATCTTCACCGTGCCATTGAAGTTCGATTCAATGAACGATGAGTCGACAAGGTTGGCGGTGCCGCCAATATGAAAGGTACGCATGGTGAGCTGGGTGCCAGGTTCACCGATAGACTGAGCGGCGATAACACCGACCGCCTCGCCGATGTTAACGGGCGTTCCGCGCGCCAGATCGCGGCCGTAGCACTTACCACACACACCTAGCTCCGCTTCGCAAGTCAGAACCGAGCGAATGCGGATTTCCTGGAT
>JAYTQI010000476.1:0-6435 GCA_043746825.1 Hyphomicrobium sp.
GCCCAAAACAGATCCTCTGGTATGCTTGCACTATTCGCTGGCATGACGATGGTTTCGGCTGGGTCCGCCGGTCTCTTGCTTTCTGGTTATGTTGACCGCGCACAAATTCAGTCAGCTATGACTAGCCACGCCGTCGATGCGCTGATGGCCATCGGTTTTGGCGTTGATCAGGTGAGCGTCACGGGCCATCACTTCACCAGCGATGCCGATATCTTTGATGCTCTCGACTTGCCGAATGTGCGCACCTTCGCGGAATTCAACGCTGAGGCAGCCTTAAAACGTATCGAGCGCTTGTCTTGGGTCGATACGGCCCAGATTACACGCGTATTTCCAGGCTCACTCAGTGTTCAGGTGCGTGAGCGCCGCCCTTCGGCCATTTGGGACCGGGGCGACAAGAGCTATTTGATTGATGCCTCGGGCCGTGTGCTCGGACCAATCCCAACAAACAACAGCTGGCAACTGCCGCACGTCGCGGGCGAAGGCGCCAATAGCGAAGCGGCGATGCTGCTCACGGCGCTCGGCCGCCATAGCGATATTCTACGCCTGACAAAGCATGCAGAACGCCTTGCCGAGCGGCGCTGGGCGCTTGTTTTGCAGAATGGTTCGCGCCTTGAACTTGGTGCGGATCGCGAGTCTGAGGGCCTGGATTTGATCGAGAGCAACGGCGAGTTGCGGAATGCCCTTAGCGGTGCAGCCGCCATCATCGACGTGCGCACCTCCGGCCGTGCTGTCATCCGTCCAATCACTCACGTCCAACCTGCCAGCGCGCTGGTAATACCAGCTCCAAGGACTTCTGTGACACAATGAACGACCGGCGGGGACAACAAATTTACGGACTGCTCGACATCGGGACGAGCAAGATTGCGGCCGCCGTTCTCACAGTTGACCCTAAGGCAGCACCTGGGCCTGATGGCGCACCGCCGGCACGTATTATTGGCCTGGGCATGCACCGCTCAAAGGGCATCAAGGCTGGCGTATTGACTGATTTGGACGAAGCCGAAACGGCTGTCAGGGCTGCCATCGGACAAGCCGAACGCGCATCCGGTGTCACGCTGGAGAGTGTCATCGTTACGGTCGTGAGTGGCCGGCTTAAGTCTCACCATTTTGCGGCAGGCGGAGACATCGAGAGCGGCAAGGTCACGGATGACGATGTCGCACGTGTTATGGCAGGCGGGCGTTCCTATGCCGAACGCGATGGCCGCATGCTGGTTCATATGAATCGTTTAGGTTTCCGCTTGGATGGCAGCAATGGCGTGCGCGATCCGCGTGGCCTCGCTGCCCGCCATATGGCGGCTGATCTCCACGCTGTTACAGCCGATGAAGCCCCTCTTCGCAATCTGCTGATGCTGATCGAACGCTGTTATCTTGCCTGTGATGGCCTTGTTGCGGCACCCTATGCTAGTGCCCTCGCGGTCACGACTGAAGAAGAGCGCCAGATCGGTGTGACATGCATCGATTTGGGCGCAGGTACGGCGTCCATCGCGCTCTTTGCCGATGGCAAGTTTATCGGCGCGGACGTGGTGCCGGTCGGCTCGCAGCACATCACATTTGACATCGCGCGGGCGTTGCAGACACCACTCGCAGAAGCTGAGCGAATCAAAACGCTTTATGGCACACTGGTCTCTGCCCAGTCGGATGAACACGAGTCGTTTTCCTTTTCCCTCGCGGGTGAAGAGGACGGCGCCGCGTATCAGACGACAAAGGCGCGCCTGACTGAAATCATCCGCCCAAGGGTTGCCCAGATCCTAAGCCTTGTTTCGGAGCGCCTTGCCCAGAATGGTGCCAGCGCATATGCAGGTGAAAAGGTCGTCGTGACAGGGGGCGCCAGCCAACTGTTAGGGCTCGCCGAATTCACAGCCAATGAACTCGGCAAGCCTGTTCGTGCTGGCAAGCCCGTTGCTATGGCAGGCTTGCCAGCGGTAATTGCTGGTCCTCAGTTCTCAAGCCTCGCCGGATTGGCGTCGGCAGCGCGGGCTGGGATTGGAGAGTTCAGCCCCTACCGCGAAAAAGATGCTTTTGGTCAAGGGTATCTTGGACGTATGGGCTCGTGGCTCAAGGCCGGTTTTTAAAGTTCGCTTCTGGTTATTGCGTTTCGTGCGTCAAGCTGCTGGCCTCAAAGAGGTGCGCGGTTCCCGAAACAATCACACCCGGAGGGCGTGATGAGCATAAAGCTTCAGCTGCCGAAACTCGTTGACGTGAAACCGCGTCTGACCGTCATTGGCGTCGGCGGCGCCGGTTGTAACGCGGTCAACAACATGATCGCGGCAGGATTGCAAGGTGTCGACTTCGTGGTGGCCAATACGGACGCCCAGTCGCTGGCAGCCTCTAGCGCTGAACATAGAATTCAGCTTGGCGCCAACCTGACTGAGGGTTTGGGGGCTGGCTCAAAACCTGAGATTGGCGAAGCTGCCGCCGAGGAAGCTATTGAGGAAATTCGCGGCCACGTCGCGGGTTCTCATATGGTTTTCATCGCCGCCGGCATGGGTGGGGGCACAGGCACTGGTGCTGCAGCAGTCATCGCACGCGCCGCCCGCGACCTTGGTATTCTAACTGTCGGCATAGTCACAAAGCCATTCCAGTTTGAAGGCGCAAGGCGCGCCAGAATTGCGGACGCGGGCGTGCAGATGCTGCGTCAGCAAGTCGATACCCTCATCGTCATTCCCAACCAGAACCTCTTCCGGATTGCCAACGAACGCACAACCTTTGCTGAAGCGTTCGTTCTCGCCGATCAAGTGCTCTATTCGGGTGTCGCCTGCATCGTCGATCTAGTCCTCAAGGAAGGCCTGATCAATCTCGATTTCGCGGACGTGCGCACCATCATGAGTGGCATGGGCACAGCGATGATGGGCACTGGTGAGGCCACCGGCGAACGCCGCGCCATTCTGGCTGCTGAAGAAGCCATCGCCAATCCGCTGCTTGATGATGTGACTCTCAAAGGCGCTAAAGGCCTTCTGCTCTCCATCACGGGAGGGCGCGATTTGACCCTTTACGAGGTCGATGAAGCTGCGAGCCGTGTGCGCCAGGAAGTTGATCCCGATGCCAACATCATTGTTGGTGCAACGTTCGATGATAATCTTGGTGATCGCGTCCGCGTGTCGATTGTCGCGTCCGGTATGCTCCGTGCTGGCGAAATAGCGCGCCCGCAAGCTCCCGCTCAGCAGGCACAACAACCGCAAGCGGCGGCGCGGCCAACGCTAGCCTGGCCATCCTTCATGCCACCGCAACAGCACCAGCAACTGCCGCAGTCAACAGCACCATTGCCGCAACAGGTTGCGCCAATGGGTGGCGGTGCTCCCGACGAGGAGATGCAACGCCGCTTGTCGGAAGTATTGCAACAAGCGCAGGGCAATTCTGCATGGACGGGATTTTTGCCACAAACTCAATCCGAGCCGCAGCGCGCTCCGCGTGACAGCTGGACTGCGCCGGGCAATGTCACGATCGAGGAAGGTCTTGGCCAGTTTGCGCCACATTCAGGCAGGCCATACCAGGGCGCGCCACCCCAACCAGCTGCCCGGGAGTTGACTGGATATAATCACTCAGGTTTCACAGCCGCTCCACCCGCCGAGATCCGTAGAGGCGGACGGCGGATGCCAGATGTCGCTGACTTCCCGCCGGTTGCGCAGCGCGAGTGGCATGCCAAAGTGGCGCCACAGCCTCCTGATCAAGGTTCTGATAGTCAGAGAAAACCCGGCCTCTTGGGGCGCCTAACAGGTCTTGGATGGCGTACGCCAGAAGCGCCGCCCAGCCGTCCAGGCCGCGATCACACAGGTGATTCGGTGGCCCATGATGAACCTAGAATGCCCGTCCTATTTGGCCGTGAACGTCGCTAAAAAACACGGCTGCACCAAGACTTATCTTTTCGTCAAGTAGGGTTGCTAAAGCGTAACACAGTGTAAGAAACCGTGATTTGTCGTGAGTGTGCGAAGCAGTTAGCGTCCAATCATTGAATTGGTTTGAGAAGCCCAGGTGACCGGAAATGAGATGGCCAAAAGGCCGCCGTTTGGACACTAACAATAGGCTCGATGACTGGTTCGGGGGTGGTTGATCGGCATGAATGCTGGGGAGCATTGATCAACCAATATGGCAACGAGGGACGGCGCAGAATGTCGAATCGATTCATCGGCGCGCGGCAAACGACGCTTGCTCGCGAAGTAAATTTGACAGGCACGGGGGTGCACAGTGGAGCTCCAGTATCTCTCTCTCTGCACCCTGCAGAAGCAGATACTGGGCTCCGCTTTCTTGTTACAAAGCGCGGACGGGTCGTTACTGAGATCCCGGCTAGTGTTCAAAACGTCAAAAATCTCACGCTTTGCACAGTCATCGGTGACGATGCGGGCGTAACAGTTGGCACTGTTGAGCATCTTCTTGCTGCGCTCCGGGGCCTATCCGTTGATAATTGCTACATCGAAATCGACAGCAAAGAAGTGCCGATCATGGACGGCTCCTCGGCCGTTTTTGTTGAGGCTATTGATCGCGTTGGCATCCGCGAACTCAGCGAGCCACGCAAATTCATCAAGGTTTTAAAATCTATTCGCGTAGAAGAGGGCGGTTGCTGGGGTGAATTAACTCCACACGCTGGTTTCCATCTCGACGTTGAAATCGATTTCCCGACCCCACTCATCGGCCGCCAGCGTATCGCATTTGAAATGAGCCCCGGCGTATTCCGTCACGAACTGTCCAAGGCGCGCACATTCGGTTTCATGAGCGATGTTGAAAAGCTCTGGAAAATGGGCCTCGCGCTCGGCGCTGATCTCACGAACACTATCGCCATTGGCGACGGCAAAGTTATGAACCGCGAAGGCCTTCGTTACCCGCAGGAATTCGTCCGCCACAAAATGCTCGATGCTGTTGGCGATCTCACTTTGGCCGGTTCGCCATTACTTGGCGCTTACAAGTCCTACAAGGGCGGCCATAAGCTGAATTCGCTAGTTCTGCAGGCTCTCTTTGCCGACAGCACAAACTGGGCGCTGGTTCAGGCTCCGCGCACGCGGCCGATGCGCACGCCAGTGTCTGTTTCCAATCAGCGGCCAATTGCCATCGCGGCAGAATAAAAGCACGCGCTGCCACTTCAAGACGATTTGAGGTTAAGGCGGTTGGCAAATTGTGCCGAAGTCAGACCACAATTCGCGCTTACTTTAGGCTCAAGATCACTGAGTCGAAGCCATTATTCTAACAGCTTGGTTTCATTACAGTCTTTCTCAATAGTGCATGGCTGTGCTAGGTCATTCAGGTGCAGCGGATCTCAGGGTCCGCGCGAGACATAACAGCTAAGGATTTGGCCAGGGGCATGATCATCCGCACACGAGTTTTGAAAGGCGGGATTTTCGTGACTTTGGCGCTTTCGGCAGCGATCCTGGCTGGCTGCGCTTCGTCCTCGGGTGATCTCACACAAGCGCTAAATCCTGATCCTCCGGCAAAAATGTTGGCCGATGGTGATACTGCGATGTCGGCTGGCCGGTTTGATGACGCCGCCAAAAAATTCGAAGACATTGATCGCGAGCATCCGTATTCGCAAGAGGCGCGCCGCTCCATTGTCTTAGCAGCTTACGCCTACTATCGTGGTGGCAAGGTTCCGGAAGCGATTGCCTCTGCTGAACGTTACGTCGCGCTGCACCCTGGCACTAAGGAAGCGCCGCTCGCGCATCACATCATTGCGTCGGCCTATTTTGACGAAATGAAGGGCTCGAAACTTGATCAGACAGCGACGCGCAAAGCGCTTGAGCAATTAAAGACCTTAAAGACGCGGTACCCAGAGAGCGAGTACGCGAAAGACGCAGACAATCGCATCCGCGTCGCTGAGGACAATCTTGCGGCGTCTGAAATGGAAGTTGGCCGCTATTATCTGAAGCGCAAGAATTACGTTGCCTCGATAAACCGTTTCAAGACGGTTGCGAGCGAGTATCAGACGACGGCTCACGTCGAAGAAGCTCTGATGCGCTTGACCGAGTGCTACATGGCGCTTGGCATTACCAAGGAAGCGCAGAACGCCGCAGCCGTGCTCGGCCACAACTATCCCGATAGCAAGTGGTACAAGGACGCCTACACCCTGCTTCAGTCCGATGGGCTGGCGCCGCGCGATGACGGCGACTCCTGGTTGTCCAAGGCCTGGAAATCAGTGCCGAAGCTCAGTCTCGGCTCGGGTTGAGGCAGGCAAAACCTCGGCAACGCGGTACTTCGAAATTTTGGGCGCGGTCAGGGGTTCACCCGGCCGCGCTCTTTCGTTATGGAAAGATAGGCAAGTCACGGGCACCTGAATGGCCAAGAAACTGAAACTGTCGAAAGAGACCAGTGTTGAAAAACTTAACGAGCCTGAGGCTCGGGCCGAGCTTGCCCGTCTCGCAGCTGAAATAGCCCGGCATGACGCGCTCTATTATCAAAACGATGCACCGGAAATTTCGGATTCTGACTACGATGCACTCCGCGTCCGCAATTCTA
>JAYTQI010000477.1:0-2925 GCA_043746825.1 Hyphomicrobium sp.
GATGCCGACTGCTCCCGGATGGCAAAACCACCAGCCTGAGCCGTGCTCGTCATCGATCCCAATATGAGAAGCGCCGATGCGCTGCCCAGCGCTGTGCGGCCGTACCCTGATTCCCGCGTCATAGTTCCCCCTGCCATCCGGCAAGTTAATGGTCTCCGGTGGGCGACTCCCAACACAACTCCACCGCGACTTAACCCTATCGAGTTCGCGGGCTGCGACTCAACTGTCTAATTTAGCGATGGCAGGCGTAATTCATGGAATTGTAACAAGTGTGACTTGCACGCAACGGGCGAGGAATGTTGTTCCAAATTGGTTACGTACACTAAAAAAACCGGCCCGCTTTCGCGGACCGGTTTTATGACAAGCTCAGTCTCTAATTCCCTCGAAACGAGCTTGGCCCTCCCCCCGGAGTGCTCTCGCAACGGTTGCCCATTGCAGTCAGCGCGAAGGTGCCAAACGTGGCCCGCATATGCAAGCGGCACTATAGGTCAAGGCCCAAATGGAACACGCTAGGTGCGCGGTCGCCACAGTCGCGAGGGCGCGCTAACGAAGCTTGAAGAGGTGATCAACGGGGCCAGAGCCGTGGCCGATGGCTAGCCCAGCACCAGAGTGTAAAGCGTGCCAGACAAAGTCTTTGCCCTGACGCACCGCAGCATCAAGCGTCATGCCGTGTGCCAGGCCCGCTGTGATCGCCGCCGCCAATGTACAACCGGTGCCGTGGGTATTGCTGGTCTCAATACGCGGGCGGACGAAGCGGCCAATCTCATCCTTTGTCACCAGATAATCGATGGCCTCGGAGCCGCTACCGTGACCGCCTTTCAGCAAAACCGCGCGGCAGCCGAGCCCTAACAATGCTCTGGCTTGCGCCACCATCTCAGCATCTGTTTGCGCCAAATCAGCGCCAAGGAGTTCCGCAGCCTCGGGAAGATTAGGCGTGATCAAACTTGCCAGCGGGATGAGACGTATACGCATCGATTCGATTGCACTAGATTCTAAAAGTTTGTCGCCACTTGTCGCGACCATGACCGGATCAACGACGAGGTGGAGCGGCTTTATCCGCAAGAGCAGTTCAGATACGAGGTTGACCGTCTCTTCATCAGCCAGCATCCCGGTCTTGATAGCATTGAAGTTGAGATCAACAGCCACGGCCTCAAACTGCGCGCGGATAAAATCCGCAGGCACTTTGTGAACGCCCGTAACGCCCATCGTATTCTGCGCCGTCAAGGCCGTGATGACGCTGGCGCCATAGACGCCAAGTGCCGTGAACGTCTTGAGATCAGCTTGAATGCCCGCACCCCCTGAGGGATCGGACCCGGCAATAGTCAAGGCTATGGGCACAGATTTTTCGCTCATGGGCAGATGTTAGCGCTCAATTGTGATGCGCGCTATTGCCCGCCTTTTTTGAGGATTTCGCCGCGCAGGCTGTCGGGTGTCACCCAAGCTTCGATCCGCCCGAGTGCGGGGAAATGCTCGAGCATCCAAATACTGAACCAGTTCTGCCCGCCGATAACAAACAAAAAGCCTGTGACAGCCAGCAACAAGCCCATGACTTTTTCGAGCACGCCGAAGTGGCGCTTGAAGCGCTTCATAAACCCCAGAAATGGCCGTATCGCCGCCGCCGCCAACACAAATGGCACCCCGAGCCCGAGCGAATAGGCGATGAGCAGCTTCATGCCGGCCTCAAGGCTCGCTTCATTGGCTGCTAATGTCAGAACGGTAGCCAAGACCGGTCCAATGCAGGGCGTCCACCCGAACGCAAATGCGAGGCCCATGACGTAAGCGCCCACATAAGTGACGCCCGCCGGCTTCGCTTCAAGCCTAGCCTCTTGATAAAGCAGCGGGATGCGCAAGATGCCAAGAAAATGCAGCCCGAAAAGCATGATGACCACACCCGCCGCTATGCCAAGCGGGGCGCGATACGATTGGATGACCTGTCCAAATGCCGAAGCACCGGCGCCAAGCCCGACAAAGACCGTCGAAAAACCAAGCACAAAAAACAGCGAGGCCATGACCACGCGCCGCCAGACGTTGTTGTCGATGCCATGTTCGTCGGACAGCTCTTCAAAGGTGGTGCCGCCAATATAGCTGAGATAGGGGGGCACGAGTGGCAACACGCACGGGCTCAAAAAGCTCACCAGCCCTGCCAGCGCGACGCCGAAATAAATGTGAAGATCTGCGAACATGAGGCTCCTTACGTGCATCCGTAAAGCAGATACCGCCGCCTGTAGCGTAAACTTTCACATGTCCCCGTTTCCATGCTCGTGCGATCAGCACGGGGAGAGAGAGAGCTGGGCCTCTAACCCTGCGTGAGCGCAACGATGCCCGGTAGCTCGCGGCCCTCAAGCCACTCTAGGAAAGCGCCGCCCGCAGTCGAGACGTAAGTGAAGTCCTGGGTGACCCCGGCTTGATTGAGCGCTGCGACTGTATCGCCGCCGCCAGCAACTGATGTGAGCTTGCCAGCCTTGGTCATAGCCGCGACCTGCTTAGCGAGGGCAAAGGTCCCCTGCGCGAAGCTCGGAATTTCAAACGCCCCCATCGGGCCGTTCCAGAGAACGGTCTTACAGTCTTCCAAGATCTTGGCGACGTGCGCGACGCTCTTTGGACCAGTGTCGAGTATCATCTTGTCGAGTGGAACTTTATGAATATCGACGACTCTGACCGGCGCATCCGCGCTGAATTCTTCCGCGACCACGGCATCGACAGGCAAAATAATCTGACAGCCGTTCTGCTTGGCTTCAGACATGATCTCGCGCGCGGTTGAATGAAATTCTGGTTCCGAAAGCGATTGCCCGACCATGACGCCCAGCGACTGCAAGAACGTATTGGCCATGCCGCCGCCAATGATCAGCTTATCGACCTTGCCCGACAAGTTGGTCAGCACGGGAATCTTGGTTGAGACCTTCGAGCCGCCCACAACCGCTGCCG
>JAYTQI010000478.1:0-2920 GCA_043746825.1 Hyphomicrobium sp.
GCCTGTTGCAGGGTGCGCGGGAAGCCGTCCAGGATGAAGCCTTTGGCGCAGTCGGTCTCAGAAATCCTGTCGGCGATGATACTGATGACCACCGCGTCAGAAACGAGGCCGCCAGCGGCCATGATTTCTTTGGCCTTGAGACCAACGGGCGTGCCGGCCTTTACGGCAGCGCGGAGCATATCGCCGGTTGAAAGCTGCGGAATGCCGAGCTTAGCGGAAATCATCTGCGACTGCGTGCCCTTGCCCGCTCCCGGCGGTCCCAGCAGGATCAGCTTCATCGGCGCCCCTTGGAGGTCGCGCCCTTAAGCTTCGCCTTCTTGATCAGGCCCTCATACTGCTGCGCGATCAAGTGGCTCTGGATCTGCGAAACCGTATCCATGGTTACGCTGACGGCAATCAGCAGCGATGTGCCACCGAAGTAGAGCGGAATACCGGCCTTGGTCGTCAGGATCTCGGGCAGCACACACACGAACGCGAGATAAAGAGCGCCGATAACGGTGATGCGGGTCAACACATAGTCAATGTACTCGGCCGTCTTATCGCCGGGGCGTATACCGGGCAGGAAGCCCCCGTACTTGCGCAGGTTGTCGGCTGTGTCTTTAGGATTGATGACGACGGCCGTGTAGAAGAAAGCGAAGAACAGGATTAACGCCGCGTAAACGACCATATGCAGCGGCTGGCCCGCGCCAAGCATTGCAACCCCGTTGTTCAACCATTCTGGGCCTTGGCCAGCGGTGAATTGCGCCACCGTGATGGGGAGCAGCAAGAGCGAAGACGCGAAGATCGGCGGAATAACGCCCGATGAGTTCAGCTTCAGTGGCAAATGCGAGCTGTCGCCCTGGAACATTTTGCTGCCAACCTGGCGCTTTGGATATTGCACCAGCAGGCGGCGCTGTGCGCGCTCGAAGAACACAATGGCTGCAATCACGGCTAGAGCTAACACGATAAATCCAAACAGCGTGATCGTCGAAATACTGCCCGCACGCGCCAAATCAAAAAGCTGGCCGATTGCCGGGATGAGATTGGCGACGATGCCGGCGAAAATAATCAGCGACGTGCCATTGCCGACGCCGCGTTGCGTGATCTGCTCACCCAGCCACATCAGGAACAAGGTGCCGCCGACCAGTGTAAACACCGTGGTAACCCGGAAGAACAAGCCCGGATCCATAACCACATTGCCCGCTTGATTGTGTGTGCCTTCGAGTCCGACAGCGATGCCGTAAGCCTGGAAAGTCGCGAGCAGCACTGTGAGGTAGCGGGTGTATTGGTTGATCTGTTTGCGGCCAGCCTCGCCTTCTTTTTTCAAGGCTTCGAGCTTAGGTGAAATCGAGCTCATCAACTGCATGATGATCGACGCTGAGATGTAGGGCATAATGTTGAGCGCGAAAATCGCCATACGCTCAAGCGCGCCGCCGCCCAACGTATTAAACATCCCGAGAATGCCACTAGCCTGGCTCTTGAACGAGGCGGCATAGGCGACGGGATTGATGCCCGGCATCGGAATGAATGTGCCGAGGCGGTAGACGATTAACGCGCCAAGCGTAAACATGAGTCGCTTCTTCAAATCCTCAGCCTTGGCGAAAGCGCCAAAGTTAAGGTTTGCGGCAAGCTGCTCGGCAGCGGAAACCATTGTCGTATCTCCTGACCTAACGCGCCAGCCGGGCAACGGCGAGAACACAGCTGATGTGGCGCTGCGCCCGGCCTGGATCAACCCCCACTAGAGCGACAGGCCGTTATTCCTCTGTCTTAGCTGCGGCAGTGGCAGCAGGCTTCTTCGGCGAAGCCTTTGCGGCTTTCTTGGCAACTGATTTCGCGCGCTTGGCTACGTCCGCAGCAAGTACTTTCTTGACGATAATTTTGAGCGACCCACCAGCCTTTTCAACCGCAGCCTTGGCTTTAGCGCTGGCATGATTGACGGTGATCGAAACCTTGGATTTCAGCTCACCATCGCCAAGCAGACGGACGCCATCTTTCGGGCGGCGCAACACCCCTGCAGTGACGAGAGAGAAGTTGTCGATGGGCTTCGACGCATCGATCCGCTTATCTTCAATCGCTTGCTGCAGATGGCCAACGTTGATCTCGTTGAATTTCTCTGGCTTGTACTTGTTGAAGCCGCGCTTTGGCAGACGGCGATGAAGAGGCATCTGGCCGCCTTCAAAACCGCCAATAGCAACGCCGGTACGGGCCGTCTGGCCCTTGCCGCCGCGGCCACCCTGCTTGCCGACGCCCGAGCCGATGCCGCGGCCGATGCGGACGCGGAACTTGCGCGCGCCTGCGTTGTCTTTGATGCCGTTGAGCCGCATGGGGCCAACTCCTTAAAAAGTCGAAACGTGATTATTTCTTCTCGTCGACGACGCGCACCAGATGCTGAACCTTTTTGAACATGCCGCGCGTTGCGGGCGTGTCCTCAACGGTTGAGCATCGATGCAGCTTGTTGAGACCAAGACCCACCAGGGTATCGGTCTGCCGTTGCGGGCGCCGGTTGGCGCTGCGGATCTGCTCCAGCGTGATTGTTTTCTTGGCGGCCATATCGTTACCTCAAGCGCGAACTTTTAAATCTTTAAGCCTCGGCAGCCGCATCGACGACCGAGCCATCGCGGCGGCGCGATACGATGTCGGAGACTTTCTTGTTTCTGCGGGCCGCAACGGCACGCGGGTTTTCCTGAGCCTTCAAAGCGTCGAACGTGGCGCGCACGACGTTGTAGGGATTGGTTGAACCCAGCGACTTGGCGACGACGTCATGGACGCCGAGCATTTCGAACACTGCGCGCATGGCACCGCCTGCGATGATGCCGGTACCAGCTGGCGCCGATCGGACGATAACCTTGCCCGAGCCGTGACGGCCAGCGGTATCGTGATGGAGCGTGCGGGCATCGCGCAGCGGCACGCGTACGAGATTGCGCTTGGCGGCTTCTGTAGC
>JAYTQI010000479.1:0-2914 GCA_043746825.1 Hyphomicrobium sp.
GACCGGGTCGAAACAGCCGTCGCGATTTTCAATCGCGAACAGCAGCTCGTGTTCTTCAATGATGCCTACCACAAACTCTGGAACCTCGATCCTCTCTGGCTCAAAACACTTCCCAGCGATGGCGCAGTGCTTGATCGCTTGCGCGAGCAAGGCAAGCTGCCCCCTGTTGTAAATTACCGCGACTGGAAAGCCAAAGTTCTTGCCTGCTATCAGACCGGAGCCGAACTGGAAGACTGGTGGCACCTGACGGACGGGCGCATTTTGCATGTCATGGCCGAACAACGCCCCGATGGCGGGGTCACGTATCTGTTCGCCGATGAGACCGAGCGCTTATCACTTGAGAGCCGCTATAATGCTTTGATCGATGTGCAGCGCGAAACCCTCGACAGTCTCAAAGAGGGTGTCGCGGTGTTTGGCACCGATGGCCGTCTGAAGCTCTTCAACTCGGCATTCACAGCTATTTGGAAAATTGCACCACGCCAGCTGACCGAGGGCCCGCATGTCGATACGGTCATTGCGCAAGCATCACTCCTCCATAACGATACCGCGGCGTGGTCAACGATCAGCCGGGCTGCGACCGCATTTCTCGATGAGCGCGAGCCTTTCGAGGGGCAGATGATCCGCGCCGATCAATGCGTCATCGACTATGCACTGATGCCGCTGCCAGATGGCGCAACGCTCCTAACTTTCGCCGACGTCACAGACGCCAAGCACGCCGAACGGGCACTTGTGGAACGCAACGAAGCGCTTGTAGCTGCCGACCGGCTCAAGACCCAATTCATCGGCCATATATCATATGAGCTGAGAACCCCGCTCACCAACATCATCGGCTTCACCGAGTTGATGGCCAGCCCGTTCATGGGCGATCTCAACGACAAGCAGCGCGAATATGTTGCCGACATCATGTCATCGTCGAAAACTCTGCTCGCCATTATCGATGATATTCTTGATCTCGCGACGCTTGACGCTGGCAGCGTTGATCTCAAAGTTGCGCCGGTTGGCGTGCGCAGCGTGATCGACGCCGCCATACTGGGCATCCGCGAGCGGGCCATTCGCGCACGCCTGACCATCGACATCGCGGTTGCCGACGACGTAACCGAGATCATGGTGGATGAAGCGCGCGCCCGCCAGATCCTCTACAATCTGCTCTCGAACGCGGTTGGCTTCTCGAAGAGTGGCGAAACCGTGCAACTCACCTGCTGGCGCGAGCGTGGCGAAATTATCTTCTCTGTCGAAGATCGCGGCACCGGCATCCCGAAGGATCAGATCGGCCGGGTGTTCCAGCGCTTCGAGAGCCGCAGCCAAGGCGGCAAGCACCGTGGCGCGGGTCTTGGGCTTTCGATCGTCAAGAGCCTGGTTGAGCTGCATGGCGGCCGCGTCGAGATTGAATCAGAACAAAATCAGGGAACCCGCGTCACCATCTTCTTGCCAGACCGGCCACTGCCCGTTGAGAATATCCGCCCCGTTGCACTAGCGAGACGCAATCCGGCAGCGTAAACTTATACCCGATGAACCTTCGCCTCACCATACCCGCACTATCAGAACCCGCACTGCGCCGCCTCGCGCAAGAAGTGGCTTTTGCGCTGCGGCCGGGCGATACACTAGCGCTTGAGGGCGACTTGGGGGCTGGTAAAACCACCTTTGCACGGGCGCTGATCCGGGCGTTATCGGGCAGCGATGAGATCGAGATTCCAAGCCCCACCTTTACGCTGGTTCAAAGTTACGAGACCACGCGCTTCGAGGTTGCGCATTTCGATCTCTATCGCTTGACGGACCCCGATGAGCTGAAAGAGCTTGGACTCGATCATGCCCTAAAGCGCGGCATTGCCGTCATTGAGTGGCCAGAGAGGGCCGAGGTTGCATTAGCGAATGAACGCCTAACGCTGCGGCTTGAAGAAACAGAAAACCCCGATACGCGTGATGTCACGTTGCTTGCAACGGGCGCATTTGAAGCCCGCCTGCAGCGGTTGAAAGACATTCGCGCGTTTCTGCATCACGCGGGATTTGGTGGCCCCGCCTGGCGCGTCTGCTATCTACAAGGTGATGCGTCGCCGAGACGCTATGCGCGGCTTAGCAAGCGCGGCGCGCCAAACGTCATCCTCATGGACTCTCCCCGCCAACCTGATGGCCCGCCGGTGCGGGACGGCAAGCCCTATAGCCAGATCGCGCATCTGGCCGAGGATGTCCGGCCCTTTGTCGCCATTGCGCACAACCTCAAACGCGGCGGATTTTCAGTGCCCGATATTTTGGCGCACGATATGGCACAAGGGCTGCTCGTCATCGAAGACTTTGGAGACAAGGTCTTTGGCGCAGAAGTTTCGAAAGGCGGCAATCAAGCCAGCTTGTGGCAGCGTGGCACGGATACCCTGGTTGCGCTGCGCGCATCACCGCTCTCATCCGCAATGCCGTTACCCGATGGCTCAAGCTATCACCTGCCCCAGCTCGACGCCCACGCGCTGCACATTGAATCTGAGCTTCTTGTCGATTGGTATTGGCCAGCCCGTTACGGCACGCCTTGCCCGGCGCCGCAGCGCGCCGAATTCAACGCACTTTGGGCACCAGTTTTCGAGCGCGTCTTGAAAATCCCCAAGGGCTGGCTGCTGCGCGACTATCATTCGCCGAACCTGATCGCGTTAGATGACCGCAAAAGTCCCCGCGACGTCGGTATTATCGATTTCCAGGACGCGATGGCGGGACCCGCCGCCTACGATCTCGTATCACTTTTACAAGACGCCCGGCTAGATGTCGCAGCCAGCCTCGAAGCAAAACTTCTCGCCCACTACATCAGCCGCGTTAAAGCGACTGAGCCCGATTTCAACGAGGCTGAATTCCGTTTCGTCTATGCGGCCCTTGGGGCGCAGCGCAACACCAAGATCGCTGGCATCTTCGCCCGCCTCGCCAAACGCGACGGCAA
>JAYTQI010000480.1:0-2911 GCA_043746825.1 Hyphomicrobium sp.
GGGCACTACAGGGATCGAACCTGTGACCCCTACCATGTCAAGGTAGTGCTCTACCGCTGAGCTAAGTGCCCGAAGGAAGTGTGCCTTCTAGAGTTCGCGCCGAACCGGGTCAAGCCCACACTTAAGCTTTTGTGGCCTTCTCCTTGCGCCCTCAGGCCGCAAGCAGGCGGTCAACCTCACGCACCAGATCTTTGAGGTGGAAGGGCTTTGACAGAACCTTGCTGTCCTTAGGGGGCGCGTGGTCGCTGTTGAGGATCACCGCCGCAAAGCCGGTGATGAACATGATCTTGAGATCAGGATCGATCTCGGCAGCCCTGCGCGCCAACTCAATGCCATCCATTTTGGGCATGACGATATCGGTCAAAAGCAGCGTAAAAGGCTCATGTTTCAGGCGTTCGAAGGCATCTTCGCCATTTTCAAAAGCCACGACATCATAGTTGGCTTTCTCCAGCGCTTTGACGAGAAAACCGCGCATAGATTCATCGTCTTCTGCGAGCAAAATGCGGCGCAGCGGCAGGCTTGAGGGCTTTGCGGTCATGGACACTCGCCAACGTGAAACGTTCAACTTCAGCTTCGATACTATCGATAGCTGATAATTGCTGGGATTCAAATCTGACGTGAGGATGGTAAACGGACCATGAAGCTGTGGAACAGTTATATTAGGTCAGAGACACTTTTGCCTCTAGGCCATAAATTTCCGCATTAGTGTGGGGTCTAGTTCTGGCCAGACATGGACAGAGCGCCGCAACAGAGGCAAATTGCGCCGCTACGGATATCCGGCCGATGACCTGAGGAAGACCGCTATCGATGGCCAACGCTGACAGAAGCGCTATTCCGCAAGAATATTTCCCGCCTTTCGAGCTTTTGCTCCCGGTGCAACCGGGCGCGCAAAGCGTGCCGGTGGTATTTTCTTCCCCCCATTCGGGCCGGATCTATCCAGCCGGTTTTCTCGCCCAATCGCGGCTCGACCCGCTGTCTTTGCGTAAGTCCGAAGATTGTTATGTCGACCGGCTGTTCTCGGGCGTCGCAGCGCTAGGTGCGCCCTTACTCAGCGCCCGCTTTCCCCGCGCTTATCTCGATCTCAACCGCGAGCCCTATGAGCTGGACCCGGAACTGGTGTCGGATCCGCTGCCCGCCCACGCCAATAGTCAATCGGTGCGAGTTGCAGGTGGGCTTGGGACGGTGGCGCGCATTGTCTCGGATGGGGAAGAAATTTATCACGAGCGGCTCACCCTTTGCGCTGTGCTGGCGCGCATCGAGCACCTTTATTTCCCATTCCACACTGAATTGACGCGGCTGGTTGAGGAAACCCGCCGGATGTTCGGCTACGCCGTTCTGATCGACTGCCATTCCATGCCATCCAGCACGATGGCTCCAGGCGGTGGGCAGCGCCCCGATATTGTGATTGGCGACCGTTTTGGATCCTCTTGCGATGCGCGGCTGACCTTGCTGCTCAAAGAGGCGTTCGTGCAGCGCGGCTACGACGTCCAGCTGAACCGTCCCTACGCCGGAGGTTTTATAACCGAGCACCACGGCCGCCCAGGCCGAGGTGTTCACGCTTTACAGATCGAGATCAATCGCGGGCTGTATCTTGACGAGCGCGCGATGACTGCAGGCCCAGGCTATGCAGGACTTGAACGAGATATAATGGACGTGGCAATGGACCTTTTTGCAGCCGTGCCGCAAATGTTTGAACTTCGCGCGGCCGCCGAATAGCTTAAGCTGTCTCGCCACGGCCCCCAAAAAAAACCAGCCCGGAAAAATGCCAAAAAAAAGGCCGCCCAAAAGGACGGCCCAAGTCTAGGGAGGAAACGCCCAAGAAGGGCTACGACAGACAAGCATCGCTCGCCATGTCGCAATGCAAAAACTAAGGGTGCGCTGCACAACTGACAACTGCGATTCTTGCATAGCGGCGAGAACCAGTACGCAGAGCTTAGATTGGCAGGCGCGGAAAAGCTGAATTTCTGGCTTCGGCTCAAGGCCTGCAAAGCCGACAAAAAAAGGCCGTCCAGCTGGACGGCCCAAGTCTAGGGAGGAAACGCCCAAATTGGGCAACGATTGCGGAGAAGCGTGTCAGCGCAACCGTGAGACCAGGATGTGCTGCTTCGGCTAATCGGACAATCACGATGATGGTCTCATAGATACATTAACATCCGGATGTATCGGCTGCGCAACATACTGTCAGTCCGAGCCTAAGACTGCCAATTTCCTGAACAACGGCAAGTATCAGCACGCTCGTTAACCAAACAACAAACAAGCTGATGAAAAGACGGGAGGAATACTTTGGCCGCCAAAGCGCATAAGACTCCGTTGACAGAGCTGGTGGCGTTCGGCCACGAAATGGCGGACTTAACCGGCAAAGCCATTATCCCACACTTCCGCACAGCCCTATCTGTGGAAAACAAAGCGTCGAGCGGCAACTACGACCCCGTGACCAAGGCCGACCGCGCCGCCGAGCGGGTCATTGCCAAGGCTCTCAAGGCCCGTTTTCCCGATCACACCCTGGTTGGCGAAGAATACGGCACCAAGCTGGGTGCCAGCCCTTACCGCTGGGTGGTCGATCCGATTGATGGCACCCGCGCCTTCATCATGGGAAGCCCGATGTGGGGCACGCTGATTGGGCTGATGGACGGCGAGGAAGCCATCTTCGGGCTCATGGACCAGCCGTTTACAGGCGAGCGGTTCTGGTCGGATCAGAAGGCCTCATATCTCAGAGTGCGCGATGGCAAACCCAAGCGGCTCAAAACGCGGGCATGCAAAAATTTGAAAGACGCGATCCTCACCACAACACATCACAACCTTTTCAAAGACGCCCATCAGAAAGCTGTGCTGGCGCGCTTCGAGAGCACCGTTCGCATGACCCGATACGGCGGCGATTGTTACGGCTGCTGTCTGTTGGCGGCAGGCTTCG
>JAYTQI010000481.1:0-2908 GCA_043746825.1 Hyphomicrobium sp.
ATTGGGACAACGTCACGCTGCAGCTTTCAACCGCGCGGCCGTCGTCAGGTGCAGCAGCGCCGGAGCTTGTGACACAGACAGTGGATTTCGAATCCGAGCCAAAGCCTGTGCCGATGGTAGCAGCGCCCGCTGCGCGCATGCGGCAAATGGAAAAGTCCAAGGCTGACTCTAGGGGCGATGCCGGTCAGATTGAGAATGATGCAGTGTCCGCAGGGCTCACCGCTGCCCCGCCGCCCGAGCCTGTTGCCATTGACGAGCGGCCTGCAGCGGTGACGGTCGCGCCATTCGAAGCGACGTTTGCGGTGACGGGAAAAGTTTCGGTACCAGGCACGGGCGAAGCTAAACGCGTGGTGCTGTTGACCGATCAACTCGAGCCAGCCCTTACTGTTAGGACGGTGCCGAAGACCGATCCTAAAGCTTACCTTTATGCCAAATTACTGCTTGCCAAGGGTACGCCGCTGTTGCCGGGCCAAGTTTATCTGTTCCGCGATGGCACCTTTGTTGGCACTGGTGCACTGCCGCTGCTCAATCCTGGCGAAGAGCATGATCTGGGTTTTGGTATCGATGATCAGGTCAAGGTCCGCCACGCCATTGTAGATGAAAAGCGCGGCGAAACGGGGCTGATTTCATCCTCTCATACCGACAGTCACAACTACCGTGTTACCATCAAGAATTTGCACGAGCGCGCCGTGCCGGTGACAGTGCTGGACCAAGTGCCGGTTTCACAGAACCAGGACATCAAGGTTGAGTACGTCGGCAAGGCCCAGCCCACAAAAACCAACATCGAAGACAAGCGCGGTGTCATGAGTTTCGACGCCAAGCTTGAGCCGGATGAAGAGAAAATTCTCGATTACGGCTATCGCATCACCTGGCCGGCGGCGAAATCAATAATTTTTGGCAGCCGGTGATTAGGTGCGGCGCGTTACTAGAGCAACGCCTAAGAGGATCAAAGCAAATCCAGCGAGGTGATAGAGCCCTGGGCGTTCGCCAAGCAGCGTGATGGCAAGCGCTGCGGCAAACAACGGTACAAGGTGGAGATAGGCGCCAGCCCGCGCCGGGCCGATCAGTTCGACGCCGCGATTGTAGAATAGGTAGCTCAGAAAACTCGGGAAGATCGCGGTGTAGGCGATGGCGGGCACCGTTTGCCATGTCAGCTCAAAATGGGCGCCGCTGGCAAGTTCAATGCCTGACAGTGGCAGATTGACAATCGACGCCACGGCAAATGTGAACGCCGCAAAGGTCAGGGGATGCAGCGTTGGCCGCCGGGTCAGATAGGCGGTGTAGAACGCCCAGATCGCGACAGCAGTGAGCATCACCACGTCGCCATTATTTATATCAAGGCTGATGATCGTCAGCGGTGCGCCGCGCGTGATCACCGTCAGCACGCCAAGAAGAGATGTTGCTATGCCGGCCGCTTGCAGTAGCGAAATCCGCTCACCATTCAGAAAATAACTCATCACCACGATCATGATGGGGCCTGACGAATAGATGATGCCAGCCGTGGTTGCCGTGGTGTGGACCAGCGCTAGATATTGCAAAGTGTTGAAAAGTCCGCTGCCGGTGATGCCAAGTATCAGCAGGGCGGGCAGGTTGGCGCAAATGATGGGCCACTCGCGCTTCACGTGCGGCCAGGCCAGCGGCAGGATCAACAGCGTGGCGCCGGTCCAACGCAGATAGGCGAGTGTCATCGGCGGCACCTTGCCCGCGATCCACCGGCCAATGGTCATGTTGCCAGCCCACGACAGTGTGGTCAGCGTCAAGAGCAGGGCGGCATTGCCGCTTAAGGACCGGGTCAGGCGTTGCTGCATAGCTTTTTCTGAAAACGGGTGGAGAGGAGCGCGCGACTCCCTCTGCCCATTTCTGCACTCAATGGGGAGAGGGCCGTGGTGAGGGGCGGCAACACGCTCGAACTAGCGGCCGCCCCTCACCCTGACCCTCTCCCCGTGAAGAACGGTGAGAGGATAATTGCGCCCGTTTCCATAACATAATTCGGCGTCAAAGCGGCGCGCTTGCCCCGTTAAGTTGCTTTCCACTTGCGAGTGCCTTTACTAGGCTATAACCGGCTTGTCTGATGGATGCGGGCCCTGGCTGAAGCCGGGGCTTCTTCGTGCCAGTGCCGTGACGAGACGCCGGAAACAGAAAGACGCAAGATGGCCAACGTGGTTGTGGTCGGCGCCCAATGGGGTGACGAAGGCAAAGGCAAGATCGTGGATTGGCTTTCAGAGCGCGCCGATGTGGTGGTGCGATTCCAGGGCGGCCACAATGCTGGTCATACGCTGGTGATTGGTCCAAATACTTACAAGCTGTCGCTTCTTCCTTCAGGCGTCGTGCGGCCCGGCAAACTTGGCGTCATCGGTAACGGCGTGGTTGTCGATCCGTGGGCGTTGATGGATGAGATTGCCAGGCTTGGTAAACAAAACGTCGTCATCAGCCGCGAGAATTTGCGCGTCGCCGAGAACGCGACGCTGATTTTGCCGCTGCACCGCGAACTCGATCAGTTGCGCGAAGCCGCAGCCGGCGCTGGCAAGATAGGCACGACCGGGCGCGGTATTGGTCCGGCATACGAAGATAAAGTAGGCCGGCGCGCCATCCGCGTGCAGGATTTGGCCAACCTCGAAACTCTCGGGGCTAAGGTTGATCGCATTCTGGTCCATCACAATGCGCTGCGCCGTGGTCTTGGCCAGCCGGAAATCTCCAAGACTGTGGTGATGGCGGAGCTGACCGAGATCGCACCGAAGCTTCTCGTCTATATGGACGTCACCTGGGATCTGCTCGACAAGGCGCGGCGCAAGGGTAAGCGCATCCTATTTGAAGGCGCGCAAGGTGCGCTGCTCGATATCGACCACGGCACTTATCCGTTTGTGACCTCGTCCAACACGGTGGCGGCGCAGGCAGCGACGGGCTCAGG
>JAYTQI010000482.1:0-6372 GCA_043746825.1 Hyphomicrobium sp.
CACCGACGCTAAGCGCCTGCCCGCAGTCCTCAAGAACACCTCAGGCTTCGTCTATTATGTCTCCATCACGGGCATAACCGGGGCTGCTGCCCCCGTGGCGACCGACGTTCACAATCAAGTGAAGCGCATCAAGGGCCAGACCGATTTGCCCGTGGTGGTTGGCTTTGGCGTCAAAACCGGCGCTCAGGCCAAAGCCATCTCAAAAGGGGCTGACGGCGTGGTGGTCGGGTCTGCCCTGGTACAGGAAATAGAAAAATCATTAGATTCAAAGGGTCAGGCGACGCCCAAAACGGTTAAGACCGTGCTCGAAATGGTTGAAAACTTGAGTGCGGCATTGCGTGCGCCTTGACCATACAGCAGGATATCTTCCAAAAGGTCTGTTAGAGACGGGGGCTTGAGCCCATATACCGGCAAACGCCCCTGGAAGGGACGCGTACCCGGCGCTAAGTTAGCTGGCCAACGCTCAATAGACAGCCTCGGGATCCGGCTTAAGCGGGCGGGGTGTATTGGGCTCATGGCGATGAGGAGCCATTCGCAGTGAACTGGATCAACAACGTTGTCCGGCCCAAAATTCGCGGACTGTTGTCTGCCACCAAGCGCGAAACGCCTGACAACCTGTGGGTGAAGTGCCCAGAGACGGGCCAGATGGTCTTTTATAAAGACCTTGAGGCCAATCAATTCGTTGTGCCGGGTTCCAACTTCCATATGCGGATGGGGGCTGATCAGCGCCTGCGAGGTCTGTTTGACGGCGGCGAATTCAAGAAGGTGGCGGTGCCATCGGTCCCGCAGGACCCGCTGAAATTCCGCGACGGCCGCAAATACGTTGACCGCCTGAAAGATGCAAAGGCTGAGACCACGCTGGACGATGCTGTGCTGGTTGGCGAAGGCACACTTGAGGGCATGGCCATTGTTGCAGCCGCGCAGGATTTCCGCTTCATGGCGGGCTCGCTGGGCATGGCAGCCGGTGAAGCCATCGTGGCTGGCATGTTGCGGGCCGTAGAACTCAAAACACCGTTCATCCTGTTTGCAGCCTCGGGCGGCGCGCGTATGCAGGAGGGCATCCTCTCGCTTATGCAGATGCCGCGCACCACCATTGCCGTGCAACGGCTGCGTGACGCTAAACTGCCCTACATCGTGGTGCTCACCGATCCGACGACCGGCGGCGTCACCGCGTCCTACGCGATGCTCGGCGATATCCATATCGCGGAACCTGGCGCGTTGATCTGCTTTGCTGGTCCCCGCGTCATTCAACAAACCATTCGCGAGCAGTTGCCGGAAGGTTTCCAACGCTCAGAATATCTGCTGGCCCACGGCATGATCGACATGGTCGTGCATCGCCATAAATTACGCGAAACGCTGGTCAAGATTTGCTCGGTGCTGATGGTCGGCCTGACCGCCTACAAGGGCGCCAACAAAAAGCTCAACGGCCATAAGGCTTATGTGAATGGTTCGCCCATCGATGGCAAACTCATTGAATCGGCGGTTCGCGACTCTGGCGGCGTTGTCGAGCCGGAAGCGGTGCCGCCAAGCCAGCGCTTTGACCCGGCGCGTACCGGCGTGCCTAAGCGTGACGGCGAAACAGCTCAGACTATACCGCCTAAGACCGCACCGCGCGGCGCCTGACGCGGCGCTCAATTCTCAATCCGGCGGCTTGGCGCTCTCATGACAGTTTCAATCAGGCGGCCGACGAGCGATGCGCTTCTCGCGGAGATGAAACTTCTTCATCCCAAGCTCATTGACTTGTCGCTCGGCCGGGTTGTGCGCTTACTTACCAAGCTCAAAAATCCTGAATTGCATTTGCCCCCCGTCGTGCACATTGCCGGCACCAACGGCAAGGGTTCGGTGACGGCCTATCTCAAAGCGATTTTCGAAGCGGCGGGGAAGCGCGTTCACGCCTATACCTCGCCACATCTTGTGCGTTTTCACGAGCGCATTGAGTTGGCTGGCAAGGACGGCAAGGCGCGCCCGATTGGCGAGGATGATCTCGTTGATGTCTTGATGCGGGTGCGCGCGGTCAACGATGGCGACGACATCACGCAATTTGAGATCACGACAGCGGCGGCGTTTCTGGCCTTCGCCGAGCATCGCGCCGACGTGCTGCTACTCGAAGTTGGTCTTGGCGGGCGCTTGGACGCGACCAATGTCATCAAGAAACCCGCGCTCACCATCATAACGCCGGTCTCGCTCGATCATGCCGAGAAGCTGGGCGCGACAATTGCCAAGATCGCAGCTGAGAAAGCAGGCATTCTCAAACGCGGCGTCACCGGTATTGTGTCTGCGCAGGTTCCAGAAGCGCTTGACGTGCTTGAGAGCGAAGCCCGCAAGGCAGGCGCCAAGCTCGTCGTGTGGGGTCGCGACTACGATGCTTATGAACAGAACGGCCGCCTCGTCGTGCAGCGCGATGACGCTGGCCTGCTCGATTTGCCATTGCCAGCCCTCATCGGCCGCCACCAGATCACGAATGCCGGCACTGCTGTTGCCGCCGCACTTGTCCTTGCAGAGCAAAACCCGCAATTTGGATTGACTGAAAAAGCAATTGAAAAGGGCTTACGTACTGTTGAATGGCCAGCGCGCATGCAACGTCTAACCAATGGCCCGCTCCCGGAAATTCTAGGGCCCGGCGCCGAGCTTTGGCTGGATGGTGGCCATAACCCGGCGGCCGGCGATATGCTGGCTGACACTCTGGCGTCGTTTGAAGACAAGTCGCCAAAGCCAACTTATCTTGTCGTCGGCATGATGGGTCAAAAAGATGCCGCAGGCTTTTTAAGTCCGTTCCGCGGTCTGGTGCGGTCGATGTTCACCGTGCCAATTCCTGGCGCACACGAGTCACCGCATTCAGCGGAAACGCTCGCCCAGATCGCCCGCGATATTGGCTTCTATGCCCAGGATACCCCTGGTGTGGCTGAAGCACTGAGCCTCATTGCTGCACTGCCCAATGGGCAGAAACGGGTGATGATTTGTGGGTCGCTGTATCTTGCCGGTCATGTCCTGGGACTGCAGCAGGGCATAACTCCTCAATCGAACTGACCAACAAAAAAAAGCCCCGCGATCTGGATCGCAGGGCTTTTCAATCCGCTTTAAAAAATCTTAAGCCGTGACGCTGGCGTTGATCCAGTCTTCGAGCTTCTTCTTCTGCACGATGGCGCCGGTGTGCTGGGCGTGGACTTTGCCATCTTTGAAAATGAGGAGCGTCGGCATGGCGCGGATGCCATAGGTGCCGGTCACTTTCGGATTTTCATCGACATCGACTTTGACGACTTTGATCTTGCCCTTCATTTCAGCGGCGACCTGGTCGAGCGCCGGTGCCATGGCTTTGCAAGGGCCGCACCAGACCGCGTGGAAGTCGACGAGCACGGGCTCAGCTGATTTCAGCACTTCCGCATCAAAACTTGAGTCGGTCACGGCGTTTGCCATCAAAATTCTCCTTATGCGGTGCCCTGAGGCCACCGATTGATGAAATCATAGGTGCGATTGACGCCACCCGTCCCGAGCGAGAACGTAGGTATCGGGTCACGAGGCGTCAAGGCTTGCGGTGTCGAGGTCCCAAAGCCGTATAACGTAGTCCTGCACCAGGGGAGCAGGGATTTCCATTAAATGTGGCCCATCGGTCCATAACAGTGCGGCGCGGATGGTGCGGCCGGGATATATTTCTTTTAAGGCCAGGGCGTAGGCGGCAAGCTGGTAGAGATAAGCTGCCGCTACATCCTGAGGCCGCGACGGTGGCGGGCGATTGGTCTTGTAATCCACTATCATGACGTCGCTGGGCGTGACCGCCAGCCGGTCGATCTGGCCTGAAAGGCTCAAGGCCGGACCCTTGCCTTTTGGGCGAGGAATGAGCGCGGAAATCGGCACCTCGGCGCGGCTCTCGGCATTGAATAGAGGTTTGAAGACAGGATCGGTGAGAATTCCAAGCGTTTCCTTGACGATGCTTTTGCGCACTGCTTGGCTTAAGCCTGCCCCGCGCTTATCGACAAAGGTGGCCGCTGTTTTCGCGCGCAGATTTTCTGGGATTGACGGCAAATGTTCGAGAAGCGCGTGGGTCAGCATGCCGCGCAAGAAGCGATTGCCGGATGCCAGCACGAGCGGCGATGGCCGGTCGGTGACTGCGGCGGGATCTGGTTTTGGATTTGGTGTGGGTTCGCCTTCCGTGTCCGGCGCATAGGGCTCGAGCCGTGATGGCGCGAGTGGGACTGAGAGTTGCGGCTCGGTTGCGGCGCGCTGCAAGGCCCACGCCGGCAAGGCTTCAGTGGCAAGTGCTGTTAAAACCGCCTTATCTTTCTTCTCTATGTCAGCCGTTTGCGGGCTGACAAGGCGGCGGACTTTGCCGCCAACGCTGTCAGCTTCTATCAGGCGCGGTGTGAGCGCATCCGAAATCAATTCATACCAGCAGCCGCGCGTACGGCCCTTCTTGCCTTCAAAGCCCGAGATGTAAAGCCGGTCACGGGCGCGCGTCATAGCAACATAGAGAAGCCGGTTGCGTTCTTCAGTCTCGCGCGCCTCTTTGATGGACTGGGCTGTGCGTACCGCGTCTAGCTTTGAGGTGCCTTTGACCGGCCACACTACGGGATCGGTGACGCCCACGGGGCGTACCACTTGCGGGAGAGCGATGAGACGTGTGCCGGGGCTGTTGCCAGACGCCGTGGTGCAGGTGTCGGGCAGGAACACGATGGGGGCTTCCAGACCCTTGGCGCCATGTACGGTCATGACGCGCACTTCATTGCGGCCATGCTCCATGTCGCGTTTGACGTCACGCGAGGCGCTGCGCAATTCAGCGAGGAATCCGGTGAGGGACGGCGGCGAACGGTCATCGTAGTTGAGCGCGATGTCGAGAAATTCATCAATCGCATCGGCGGCTTCAGGGCCAAGACGTTCGAGCATTTTGGTGCGGCTGCCGTCGCGGTCTAGCAGGCTTGAGAAGAATTCAAACGGCGGTGTGAAGTCGGCTTTGGCGCGCCAGCGCTTTAAAGTCTCGGCGGCGGGTTTATATCGTGTTGTACTGTCGGCATGGGCAAGGAAGGCTTTCCATAGTGAGCCCTTGCGGCCATGAGCGATGGGGAGAAGATCGTCGTCTGAGAGATTGAACAACGGCCCCTTCAAAACATTCGCGAGCGCTAAATCGTCTTCAGGCAGGGTGAGAAAATCGCCAAGAGCGAGAAGGTCCTCGACCACGATCTGCTCAGTCAAGGCCATCCGGTCGGAGCCCGCCACCGCGATGCCGCGCGCTTTGAGAGCTGCCACCATCGGCACTGCAAAGGGATGGCGCTTGCGCACCAGGATCAGAATATCGCCGGCACGGATCGGGCGGCCTTCGCTTGTCAATATCTCCTGTTTATCAATCCAGTCGCCAATCGTTGCCGCGATCCGCTCGGCCAACCGGTTGGCGGGTGCGCGCTCACTGGAGTCGGCGAGAGGCTTCCAGGGATCAGCGGCGGTGACGTCTCCCGAGGTTTCAGTTGGCCACAGTTCTATCGTGCCGGATTGCCCAAAGCGGCTGGCGATGTGTTCGATCGATTGCGCTTCAGCGGTGAGGCCAGGCGTCTTCTTGGCGTCGCGGAACACGTCGTCCACCGCATCTAGAACGGGCTGCACAGTTCGGAACGATAAATTCAGCGGCACCCGCCGCCATTTGACGTTTGCGGTCCCGGCCATAACCGAAAAATGCTGGCCCATGCGCGCGAATTCTTCCGGTTCCGCGCCTTGGAACGAATAGATCGATTGCTTTTCATCGCCGACCGCAAAGACCGTGCGGATATCCTCGCGCTGGCCGGCCCCTGAGAAGAACTCTTGCGCCAAGGCAGAGATGATTTGCCATTGCGCCGGGCTGGTGTCCTGGGCTTCGTCAACCAGAATGTGATCAAGCCCGCCATCGAGTTTATAGAGTACCCATTCGGCGGATGTCGCGGTGGAGAGCAGGTCCTTGGTGTGGCGAATGAGATCGTCGAAGTCGAGCGCGCCGGAAGCCGCTTTGGCATTGGAATAGCGCTGCAGCACCGCGCTGGCCAGCCGGTAGAGCGCGACAGTGGCATCGACGAGGCTTGCTGCTTTGGCTTCGTCTTCCAATTTGCAGAACGCGGATTGCGCGCGTTGGGCTACGCTGAGGAGGTCGGGGCGTTGTTCGCAGAGGCCCTTCGTCATCAGAGCAGAACGCGGTTCGCCCGATGCCGTCAAGAAATAGCGCGCCAGATGCCCGGCGCGCTCGGTTGGTGCCTGTTGCGCAAGGGCTGACTTAAGCGCCTCGCTGTTAACGATGTCAGTTTTAGTGCCGCTGGCGGTTAAGTTTTTGAGGTCGCACAGTTCTGGATCTGAAATAACCGCCGCGCGATCATCGTCGAGACTTTCTTTTGTCATGCCAGGACGCACGCCAAAGATCCG
>JAYTQI010000483.1:0-6350 GCA_043746825.1 Hyphomicrobium sp.
GTCATGCGCTATCCTTGGCTAGAGCCTCGAAAGGCACTTCGATGCGTTGCGGTCCCTCGTTCGGAGGCGCCATTCCAGGCGGCACGCTCTGTAGAATATTGCGCAGCACCTCGTCCTTTGGGCCGAAGGCGCGGGTCTGACCGTTGGCCAGCACCAGCACTTTGTTGACAGCTGCTAAAGCCGAGGGACGGTGGGCAATGACCACCGAGATCCCGCCACGCCGCCTGACTGACAGGATGGCTTCGGTCAGTGCGGAGTCACCGGCCGCATCGAGGCTTGCATTGGGTTCATCGAGAATGACCATGAAGGGGTCGCCGTAGAGTGCACGGGCCAAAGCCACGCGCTGGCGTTCACCACCAGAGAGTGAGCGGCCAGCTTCGCCAATCCGGGTCTGGTAGCCGTTGGCCATCCGCACGATCAGGTCATGCGAGCCGGCGGCCATCGCGGCTGCGACGACAGAATCGCTATCGGCATTGGGATCAAAGCGGGCAATGTTCTCGGCAATCGTGCCGTCGAAAAGCTCGACGTCTTGCGGCATGTAGCCGATGTGGCGGCCGAGTTTATTTGGCGACCATTGATTGAGCGAGGCGCCGTCGAGGCGCACAGCGCCAGCTGGGTTTGAAGGCCGCCAAACGCCAACAAGCGCGCGGGCCAAAGTCGATTTGCCAGAGCCGCTAGGTCCAATGACGCCAAGCGCGTCGCTCTTATCGAGCGTAAAAGCGACGCCTTTCAAAATGGGCTCGGGCTGGCCAGGTGGAGCGACAACCAGCGCTTCGACCTGGAGCTGGCGATTTGGCGCGGGCAGCTCAATGACGTCCTGATGAATTTCTTCAGCGGCCGATAACAAATCTGCGAGGCGCTTGGCGCTGAGGCGCGCCATGACGAAGCCCTTCCAATGAGCAATGGCGGTTTCAATCGGGGCCAAGGCGCGAGAAACCGTTATTGATCCAGCGATAATGGAGCCAGCGGACAGCTCGCTTTTGATGACCAGGTAAGCGCCAAGCCCTAGAACCGCCGACTGCAAGATCATGCGGATGACCTTGGTGATATTGCCAATGCCGCCTGAGGCGTCCGAGGCCTTCAATTGTTGGGCGAGATACTCGTCGTTGAGGGCTTCGTAGCGTTGGCCGATAAACGGCGAAATACCCATCGAATAGGTCACTTCGGCGTTGCGGCGCGCCATTTCAGCCAATGCCAAGCGTTGGCCACCTGAGACGCTAGCGGCTTTCAAAGGTTTGGAACTCCGGTATTCCGTCATCATCGTCAGGATGATCAGAACTACCGCGCCGCCAGCGGCCACAAGTGCGAGTAACGGATGCAGGAAATAGACGAAGATCAGATAGACGGGCATCCATGGCAGATCGAACAGCGCCGTTGGACCCATGCCCGACATGAAGCTGCGGACAGAATCCAGGTCACGAATCGGCTGCATACCGTCGCCACCGCCCCGGCTTCTTAGAGGCAAGATTTGCACGGCCTGAAACACGCGCGGCGTCAATGTCTTGTCGATTCGGATGCCGATACGGCTCATGATGCGGGCGCGGATAAACTCAAGTGCGCCGTTGATCACGTAAAGTAGAACCATCAACGTCGAGAGGCCAATCAAAGTCGGAACTGATTGTGACGGCAAGACCCGGTCGTAGACCTGGAGCATGTAGAACGAACCTGAGAGCGCCAAAATATTGATGACGCCGGAAAAGACGGCGACCCCGATCAGAATGGGACTGAATTTCAGAAGCAATGCTGCGACGGGGTGTTTCTGCCCACGCGTCGCTGGCTGGCGTTGTCTATTCATGGTCCCCGTTCTATCCGCAATGAAGTTGTAGCTGTCCCGCAAGTCAGATTTAGCAGTTCAGAGCACGCCATATACCATGCTGGAGGAGTGCGCCGGTGTCGGGGCAGCCGCAGGTGCTAAAAAATCCAAGCTTGAAACCGCGAATCGTCATTCAGCACACCGTTTCGCGGAGTCTTGCTGGTCATTCATGAAGATTTCATTTTTCAGCTCATGGCAGAAAAAACGAAGTTCTTTTGGAGGCCGATCCCGACGCCGGTATTTCGTTCCAAAAATTTTCCCGCAAGCTCCTCATTAATCAGTAGAATTGCCCTGATGCGGCCGGTTGCCCTATTGCCTGTTCTGGCTCACTGTTTTTTTGAGATACCCGCAATGCCAGCATCAGACTTGCACATGCACAGCTCGCGAAATAGCTAAACTTGGCAGTGAAGGTTCCTCGCTTCCAGAACATAAGACGGATAAGACTTTCTTGTGGTGGCGGATCAACACCGGGCAAGGCTCCGATGGGTGACCAGCTAAGTCCAGGTTCTGAATGAGAATTGTGGTTGCGGGCCGAATGGATTTGATGACGCTTGAAAGCTACCTCGCGCAGTGGGTCCAGGGCATTTCTGCCCGCCAGGCGGTCGCGGAAACTGTTCTGGCTCTCGCTGGAGCCAGCATCGAGACATCGAAACTGGTTGCCAAAGGCCCACTTGCTGGCGAGCTTTCCAAGGTCACCGCTAGGGCTGGCGAGTTCGACGAGCAAAAAGCCATTGATGTCATCGCCAACGAGAAAATCCTTGCCGCAATGAGAGGCGCCCCAGTTGCGGCATTTGCATCCGAAGAGTTGCTAGTTCCTGTGCCGCTCAATATTGATGCGCCGCTGCTTGTCGCCACCGACCCGCTTGATGGTTCGTCCAACGTCGATGCCAATATTTCGTTCGGGATGATTTTTTCAGTACTGCCGCGCCATCCGACGTCATCAGGCGAAGCAGCGTTCCTAAGACCGGGCAGCCAACAGCTTGCAGCTGGCTTCGCCGTCTACGGTCCCGCCACAATTTTTGTCCTGACCGTTGGCGAGGGCACGCAAATTTTCACCCTCGACCAGGATAAGCGGTCGTTTGTGCGGACCGGCAAAGACATTCGCATTCCCCGCACAACCGGCGAATATGCCATCAATGCCTCCAATGCGCGCTACTGGGATGAGCCCATTCGTATTTATGTGCACGATTGCGAGAACGGTGCAGGTGGACCGCGTGGCCAGGATTACAACATGCGCTGGACGGGATCGCCGGTCGCTGACATTTCCCGGATTTTGTCGCGCGGCGGGATCTATCTCTATCCTGGCGATAGCCGCAAAGGCTTTCACCAAGGCCGCATCCGGCTGATCTATGAAGCCAACCCAATCGCCTGGGTGATCGAGCAGGCAGGCGGCCAGGCAACAACGGGCCCCGGGCGTGTGCTTGAGTCTGTGCCCACGACCTTGCACCAGAGAACGCCACTCATTTGCGGATCAAGTGATGAAGTGGAGCAGGTGGCGCGGCTCTACCGCGGCTCAGATCTCAAAGGCGAGAGATCAGCGCTGTTTGGCCGCCGCGGCCTGTTCCGCGCTTAATTGAATGTCCGCTGTAGCGACGTAGAAAGCAAAGAAAGTACCAAGGCCGCAAGTCATGTCGATCAAATACCCCATCATATCTGTCACCGGATCCTCTGGCGCCGGCACGACGTCGGTTTGGCATACGTTTGAGATTATTTTCCGCCGCGAGAACGTCAACGCCGCATTCGTTCAGGGCGACGCGTTTCATCGTTATGATCGCGCCGGAATGGACAAGGCTATGGCGGATGCTGCTAAACGCGGCAATCAGAACTTCAGTCACTTCGGAGATGCAGCCAATCTTCTCGAAGATCTCGAAGCCATGTTTCGCACCTATGCCGAGACCGGGCGCGGGCGGACACGGCAGTACATACACGACGAAGACGAAGCCAGGGCGTCGGGCGTGGCCACCGGCTCGTTCACGCCGTGGAGAGATATCGAGGCTGGTTCCGATCTGTTGCTGTATGAAGGCCTGCACGGCGCTGTCGTGACTGAGAAGGTCAATATTGGCCAACATGCTGATTTGAGAATCGGTGTTGTGCCGGTGATCAATCTGGAGTGGATACAAAAGATCGACCGCGACAGGTCGCTGCGCGGCTATACTACGGACGAAGTGACGGCTGCGATTCTGAGGCGAATGCCCGACTACGTCAAATATATCTGCCCGCAGTTTACTGAAACGGATATCAATTTTCAGCGCGTCCCGACGGTCGATACCTCGAACCCGTTTGTCGCGCGCTGGATTCCGACACCTGATGAATCCATGGTCATTATCCGCTTCAAGGAGCCGCGCGGGATCGATTTTGCTTATCTCCTGTCCATGATCCACGACAGCTTCATGTCGCGCGCCAACTCCATCGTTGTTCCTGGCGGTAAGCTTGACCTCGCCATGCAGTTGATTCTGACACCGTTGATCCTGCAGCTGGTCGAGAGAAAGCGCCGCGCTAGGTAAGGAGTTACTAGGAAATGCTGGCGCGGGCTGTTCTTGGGCCCGAATCCCGTTAGTCTAGAGCCCACGGCAACTGAAAGGACTTCGCTTTGGCACGGCCCCTGATCATCGCGCCTTCTATTCTGTCGGCAGACTTCGGCCGCTTAGGCGAAGAGATAAAAAATGTCGATCAGGCTGGCGCCGACTGGATCCATTGCGATGTCATGGACGGACATTTTGTGCCAAACATTACGTTCGGTCCGCCCGTGATCAAAGCCGTGCGTGGAGCTTCCAAGAAAATCTTTGACGTCCATTTGATGATCGCGCCAGCTGACCCCTATTTGGCGGCTTTTGCAGATGCTGGCGCCGACATTATCACCGTTCATGCCGAGGCTGGCCGCCATCTCGACCGCTCGTTGCAGGCGATCAGGGCGCTGGGCAAAAAAGCTGGTGTTTCGCTCAATCCCTCGACGCCGGTGAGCGTGATCGAGCACGTGCTCGACCGGCTCGATCTCATCTTGCTGATGACCGTCAATCCAGGTTTTGGCGGGCAAGCCTTCATTCCTGCAGTTCTCGAGAAAATTCGCCGCGTCAAGGCGATGGTGGGCGGGCGTGCCATAGATATTGAAGTCGATGGTGGCGTGACGCCGGAGACCGCGCCGCTGGTTGTGAAGGCTGGCGCTAATGTGCTGGTCGCAGGCTCCGCAGTGTTTAAAGGCGGCACACGCGAAGCTTATCAAAGCAACATTGCTGCGATCCGGAATGCAACGGCGTTGGCCCTTTAGACCTTGTAGAAATCCCGGTACCATTTGACGAAGCGGTTCACACCATCTTCGAGTGCTGTTGCTGGCTTAAAGCCGACAGCAGACATCAATGTATCAATATTGGCAAAGGTCTCAGCGACGTCGCCCGGCTGCGCTGGCATCAAATTGCGAATAGCTTTTTTGCCAGTCGCGGCCTCAATCAAGGCAATGAAAGTCGTCAATGGCACTGGCGTGTTATTGCCGATATTGAAAATCCGGTACGGTGCGGATGATGTATCCGCGCGTGGGCTGGCGCTAGACCAATCGGGATCAGGTGCCGCAGCCAGATCCATAGTCCGCACGACGCCTTCAACGATGTCATCGACATAGGTGAAGTCGCGCGCATGGTGGCCGTCGTTGTAAACGTCAATCGGGTGGCCTTCGAGAATGTTCTTCGTGAACTTGAAGAGCGCCATATCGGGGCGTCCCCAAGGGCCGTAGACGGTGAAAAACCGCAGGCCGGTGAGCGGTACGCCGTAGAGCGAAGCGTAGGTATGTGCCATCAGCTCGTTCGATTTTTTTGTTGCCGCGTAGAGGCTCAGCGGATGATCAACCGCGTCACGCTCGCTGAATGGCATTTTGGTATTGGAGCCATAGACCGAACTTGACGAGGCGAAGACACAATGCTCAACGGGGAAATGGCGGCAGGCTTCGAGAATGTTCAGGAAGCCTTGGATATTGGAGTCAAGATACGCTTGGGGGTTCTCAAGCGAGTATCTGACCCCAGCTTGCGCGGCCAAGTGGACGACGCGATCAAATTTGTGTTCGTTAAAGAGCGCAGGTATTGCCAAGCGGTCAGCGATGTCGAGCTTGATGAAGCGAAAGCCGTTGCGGCCGTCCAAGTTGTGCAAGCGCGCGGTTTTCAGTCCCACATCGTAATAATTATTGAGATTGTCGATGCCGACGACCTGGTCGCCCCGGTCGAGCAGAGCTTTCGCCGTGTGAAAACCGATAAAGCCAGCGGCCCCTGTTACCAAGACTTTCATGCCAGAATTATCGGGCCTCCCAGCTCAGAACGGTAAGGGGTTGCGTCCCCAGTAAGCTGCGCATAACAGACATTGCAGTGCCAAGCCAGAGTGGAATCGCAATACGGAGTTCTCTCCCGGAGACGGTCTATGAAGTTTTCCACACCGCTACCGGTCGATGAGGTTTTGGCAGATGTTGGCGCCGCATTGGCTGGCCATGGAACTGCCGTTCTCATTGCGCCGCCAGGGGCCGGCAAAACCACGCGCGTGCCACTGGCATTGCTTGAAG
>JAYTQI010000484.1:0-2881 GCA_043746825.1 Hyphomicrobium sp.
GCGAACGCCTTGGCATGCCAAAGCCGTCGCACTCGCGGTCGTGGCTTATGCGATCAGCCCGATTGACCTCATTCCAGACTTTATTCCTGTCCTTGGCGACCTCGACGATCTGATCATTGTTCCACTCGGCATCATGCTTGCCGTGCGGTCGATTCCTGCCGATTTAATGGCCGAGCTTCGTTATGCAGCACGCGAACGAGGCAGACTACTGGCACATTGGGCTGGGGCTGCTACGGTCGTCGCAATCTGGCTCTTGGCCGTAGCTGCGGCCACCCATTGGGCCTTCCGCCACTTAACGGAGCACTGCTATTAAACGGCCAACTGTCGCTGCACCAGCAACTACGGCGCCGAAGGCTGAGATGGCCCCCGACCAAGCGCTGCACCATGGGCAACTGGAGTGAAACCAGCTCAATTGGATGGCTTTCTTCATTGCGCAAAAAAACGTATGCATGCTGGTTCGCATGAGGCAGCTTCACTCTCACCCGGTGGGTTTGCACCAAAATCTGCCGCTAGGGTGCCTGAACGCTCTCGGGCACGTTTCTGCTCGTCTTTTCTACAGTATGCGGCCTTAGCTCCTGGGTAAGCGCGTCAATGGCTTGCTTGAACGCCTCGAACGAAAATGGCTTGGTGAGTATGGCAGCGGCGAGGTGGCCGGAACCGATGTCAGCCGGGGCATGGCCGCTGGCGAACACGAACGGAACGCCTCGTGCCGCCAATTGCTCCGCGAGTGTGACGCCACTCTCGTGACCAAGTGACACGTCGATGATAGCGCTATCGATGTTTATTGTATTGGCGAGATCTACCGCAGCACTGAGTGTGCCCGCTGGCCCCAGGGCTATATGCCCGAGATCTTCGACCCAATTTGCCGCCAACAGCGCAATCAGTGGCTCATCTTCAACTATCAGAATGCGCGCCATATGATCCTCATGCTATACGCCAGAGCCACTTCAGGGCCAACGGCTCTATCAGCTTTGCGCGTGCCGTGGCCCCGTTAGCTCAGCGACCCAAACGGTAGCAAATCTATATGACTGAACCCGGTGCCTGCCGCTTGCCGGCACCGAACGCTCAGTCTTGCGGCCCCAGCCGTTGTTACTCGGACTTGTCTATGCCGCCGTTCAACCTTTTACGCTCGATCCCGCTTTTACTATCACTCCTCCGCGTCTCTGGTTGTGTCCTAAGACATAGGTTCGGTACAATTTTCAGCACCGCTGCTGTGTCTCGGCTATCAAGTCCAAATGATCGATTGACGTTAGGGCGCATCAGGTTGGAGGCATGGTTATGGACGTTCGGCCAAAGCGGCGCGCTAAGCTCTCGGTGTCCGGCGAGACGCCATGCGTCAATTGTCCACTGCGCAAGCGCCCGATCTTTCGGCAGTTCGACGCAAAAGAGTTGGAGTTCGTCGAATGGTTCAAGACCGCAGAACTCGTCGCGGAGCCGGGTAGCAATGTCTTGACGGAAGGACAAGTAAGCCCGCACATCTACACAATTCTATCGGGATGGGCGTTCCGTTATAAAACATTGCCGGATTCGCGGCGGCAGATCCTCAATTTTGCATTGCCTGGCGACCTGGTTGGCTTGCAGGGTCCGGTCATGAATGACATGCAGCATTCCGTCGAGGCGCTAACCAACGTTCGCCTATGCGTCTTTCCCCGCGAACGGCTATGGAAACTCTATGCCTCGCATCCCGAACTTGCCCACGACCTGGTCTGGTTGGCTATGCGCGGCGAACGGATGGCCGACGAGCACTTGCTCGCGCTCGGCCGGCGTTCGGCGCTGGAACGGATCAGCTATCTCCTGCTTCACCTGTACATGCGATGCCGTGCGTTGGATTTGGCCCAGGGGATGCGCTTTGCGCTGCCGCTCACGTAGCGCCACATCGCGGATTCCTTGGGCCTGTCGCTGGTCCATACCAACAAAACCATACGGCATCTCGAGGCCTTGAAACTCATTCAGTTCTCGGAAGGTCACGTGGAAATTCACAAGGAAGAGGAGTTGAGGCGGATCGCCCACTTCGACGAGACTGATGGCGACCGGCGGCCGCTGATCTAACTGTTGCGGTACCTTAACGGGCAAACGCCCTGACTTTACCCAGACTGGCTTCGGGCTCCACCATAGTCGTTGCGTCACTATAGTGAGCGCATGAAATGAGCAATTTCCAACGAAATCCTTCGGGATTGTAACTGGCTTCAGCGGAGCCACCGACACTTTGAGAGACCATCTGGCCAATGACGAAATGGCCAAAGCCTCGCCGCTTGGGCTCGCCGACGGCTGGACCCCCGCTCTCGGTCCACGTCAATAGGAACGGCCGGTTGGGTTCCTTTTCGGAGATCGAACCACTGATCGTCACTTTACCCCCTTGAACCGAAAGTGCGCCATATTTGGCAGCATTGGTTGCCAGCTCATGCAGGGCCAAGCCAACGGCCTCAGTGGCGCGGGCATCCAAACTGATGTTGGCGCATGTGACGTGCAGTTGCCCGCCTGATCGATCAGCAAAAGGCGCAAGCTGTTGGCTGATCAATTCACTGATCGGAGCTGCGCTCCAGCTTCTGTGAACGAGCAAGTCGTGCGACACGCGCAAGCCTTCCAGTCGCATCGAAAAGCGCTTTTGAAAATCGTCTAACGAAGCGGCTGACCGTCCGGTCTGGTTCGCGACGGCCTGGACCACCGCCAGCAGATTTTTGGACCGATGTGACAATTCCCCCATCAAAAATTTGACCCGCTCATCGGCCTCGCGCCGGGCGACCGCAATGGCTTGGGTATGCTCATAGGCGCGTCTCACTTCAGCCAGCTCGGCAACGTGAGCAGGGGTTTCGGGCAGCGGCTTGCCGTCGAGGAGGGCAGTGGCTGCCGAGCCGAAAGCGCCGATGCTGTGCGAAAGGCG
>JAYTQI010000485.1:0-2881 GCA_043746825.1 Hyphomicrobium sp.
GATGATGAAGCCACAACCATTGCCGGTCTCGTCATCCACGAAGCCCAGACCATTCCAGAACCGGGGCAAGTTTTCACCTTCCACGGCTATCGCTTTGAAATTTTGCGCAAGACCCGCAACAAAATTACGGCGCTGCGCATCAAGCCGGTAACTGACACGCCGAAGTCTGATGCCAGCCACGGCGCCGATGCCGGCGCCATGGATGCGGGGTGACCTAATTGCCCCATGAAGTCGTCATCCTCGAACGCACTCGCCCGATAGCGATGTGCGTTCGGGGATCCAGCGTAAAAAGCGCGAAGGCTCAAAGTCATATCGGAGGCGTGCGAAAAGATTTTATGTATCTGCGACGAGTCTCACGCTGGATCCCCAAATCTCGATGCGGCCTTGAGAGGGCCGCACGCGATTTGAGGATGACGTTCGACTAAGAAATTTTCTCCCCCGGCGCGTAGGTGGCGAGTGCCAGCGCGTGAACCGCAACGCCGACTTCACCCTTCAAGACATCGTTGACCATGCGTTGGCGCTCAACGCGCGATTTGCCTTGGAACGCCTCCGAGACAATTAGAACCCGGAAATGACTTTCTCCCGTGCCAGGAGATGAGCGGTGTCCCGCGTGCATGTGGGACTCATTGACAACGTCAAGACGCACCGGGCGAAGTCCAACTAGCAATTTTTCTTTGAGCCGCGTTTCCGCCGACATGGTGTGTCCTCTGAGTTCCCAAGCAAATGCATCAACTGCGCAAAGGAAGCGTTAAGCTGCAAGCCTCACAATGACGCGCATCAAAAGAAGCAAGGTGTGCTCATCAATCATCTTGTGCCAGACGCCTTCGCGGATCATACTGCCCGGCCATGAAATTAAACTCAAAAATCTTCGACAGTATCCGTGTCTCAGGCAAGCGCGACGCCACACCCAAAAAGGGCGGCGGGCCGCCGTGCCAATGGAAGGGCTGTGAAAAGCCGGGCGGCCACCGTGCGCCCATGGGCCGCGGGCGGGACGGCGAATATTACAATTTCTGCATGGATCACGTCCGCCAGTACAATCACAGCTACAATTATTTCGACGGCATGAGCGACCAGGACGTCGATAAGTTCCGCAAGGACGCCATCACCGGCCATCGCCCGACCTGGAAAACCGGCTCCAATGCCTGGGCGCACGGCACCCAGGAGGGCGCCAGCAGCAACGGCGCAGCCGGGCATTCGCCCGGTCTCAACGCCCATTTTGCGGCCCGCGCCAAAAAAGCCCGTGCGACACCGGCTGAAAGCCGCCGCCAATTGCGCCCGCTTGAGAAGAAATCCATGCAAACGCTGGATTTGGCCGAGACCGCGACCAAAGAAGAGATCAAGGCCCGCTTCAAGGAATTGGTGAAACTTCACCACCCCGATGCCAATGGCGGAGATAGCCGCTCCGAGGAGAAGTTGCGCGAGATCATCCAAGCCTATAATTATCTCAAACAAGCGGGGATGGTCTGACCGGCCACCCAGGGCACGCGCTGAGTTGAAGCGTTGAGCCCCGGCAGTTCCCGCACCTCTCATCGAGCCGGGAACCTATTCACGATATGCGAACCTCTTCTAGCGCCGGGGCTGCAACCCCAACATCCGGCATGCCCGACATGAAATTGTCGGTGCGCCAGGTATTCGGCATTGATAGCGATCTTGAAGTGCCAGCCTATTCCAAAGCCGATGAGCACGTGCCGGATCTCGACAACGATTATCTTTTTAATCGCGATGTGACGCTGGCGATCTTGGCCGGCTTCAAGCACAACCGCCGTGTCATGATTCAAGGCTATCACGGCACCGGCAAATCTACCCACATCGAGCAGGTGGCGGCGCGCCTCAATTGGCCGTGCGTGCGCGTCAACCTCGACAGCCACGTCTCGCGCATTGATCTCGTCGGCAAGGATGCCATTGTTGTTAAGGATGGCAAGCAGGTCACCGAGTTCAAGGAAGGCATCTTGCCGTGGGCGTTGCAGAACAACATCGCGCTGTGCTTTGACGAGTATGACGCCGGCCGGCCCGACGTGATGTTCGTAATTCAGCGCGTTTTAGAAGTTTCCGGCAAGCTGACGTTGCTGGATCAATCCAAGGTCATCCGCCCGCATCCGGCATTCCGCTTGTTCTCGACCACAAACACCATTGGTCTTGGCGATACCTCGGGCCTGTATCACGGCACCCAGCAGATCAATCAGGGCCAGATGGACCGCTGGTCGATGGTGGCCACGTTGAACTACCTGCCGCACGACGACGAAGCCAGGATCGTGCTGTCTAAGGTCAAATCCTTCGCCAAAACTGAGCAGAAGAAAAAGCAGGTTTCGCAAATGGTGCGGGTGGCGGACTTGACACGCTCGGCCTTCATCAACGGCGATCTCTCGACCGTGATGAGCCCGCGCACCGTCATGACCTGGGCCGAGAACGCCGAGATTTTTAGCGATATCGGCTTTGGCTTCCGCGTCACGTTTTTGAACAAGTGCGACGAGCTTGAGAAGCCACTTGTCGCCGAGTTCTATCAGCGCTGCTTTGGCGAGGAACTGCCCGAGAGTTCGGCCAATGTGGCATTGAGCTGAGGGGGCAGAACCATGCTGCCCGGCGCGCCGCTGTGTTACGAGGAATGGCTGGATTTTATGTTCGGCCGCTTCGAGCGGGACGGTGATGATCCGTGGGCCATGGACTGGGGATTCGAGGCTTCGCCATCCGAGATTGCCGGCTTGTTTATTTACACCATGGAAAATTGCGGCCGCGATCTCGCAAAGTTTTCTGATGCTCAAGTTGCGACAGGTCTCAATGCGCTGCTATTCGGCACGCTCAGTAACATTCCACACAACCTGATGGACGATAGCGTCAGCGAAGCCCAGAAACTCGCAATTCTGAGATCTTTTCAACCTCTCTA
>JAYTQI010000486.1:0-2881 GCA_043746825.1 Hyphomicrobium sp.
GGCGGGGCGGACTCATGAGCGCCACGGCCGCCATCTATCAGAAAGCCGCCGCCAGTGAAGGCCGCTAAGCCAATGCCAGAGCGGGCGCCGCGGTCACCAAGCTTGGCCAGTTCTTCAGCGCTTAATGTGCGGCCCTCTAAGCGCGCGATGCCGGTGCCAATTGCAAGTGCGAGCTGGGTGCCAGAACCAAGGCCTGCGTGCGCTGGGATTGCCTCTTCGACAGTGACGGCGTAGGTGGCGCCGCCCGCCGCATTGGCAAATCGTTGGAGCAATTTCAGAACGCGCTCGCGCTCGGGTCCGGTTGCCTTGAGTTCTGGAGACTTTGAGATGACGAGACGCGTAGCGGGCTGATCAAGGCTAAGACCGATGCTGCCATAGCGCCGCCCGAGCTCGCCGTTTAAATCGAGAAATCCAAGATGCAGACGCGCCGGTGCTGTGACGCGGAGGGCGGCCGTCATCTGGCTTTTCAGGCTCACGGCGAGAGACGTCCTCTTATGGGGTGGGCTATTTGCAGGCGGTGTCGGGCGTGGGTTTGCCATAACAGCCCGCGAGGGGTTAGGCTGTTCCCCCCAGAATGTCCACCAAAGTTGAGATGAGAGCAAGATGACCGAAAAGCGCGAAACGCCCATGCCCGAGACCGACGTCAAAGCCTGGCTTGCCAGCCACGCGCCGCATTGGAAGCTTGAGGACGGCTGGGTCCGGCGCACCTACAAGACGTCGAGCTGGAAGGGCACTTTGATGGTGATCAACACCGTCGGGCATCTGGCCGAAGCGGCCTGGCACCACCCCGATATCACGGCTTCTTATGCATGGGTTGAAGTGCGCCTGATGACGCATTCGGCCAAAGGTATCACCATGAAAGATCTCGAACTTGCCAAAAAAATCGAAGAGGTCGTGAACTGGCAGCCGGGCAAGGAAGGCAAGGGCCTAGAAGGCACGCCTGAAAGCGATCTGCGTTTCTCTTACATTAAGTACGATTGACGAGATGGCGCGCGGAAAAGCGGCAGTTCATGCGGCGTTTGACGCCACACTCGGTCTTGGCTCCAACATGGGTGACAAGGCTGGCAATATCGCGCGCTCTATTCAAGAACTGACAGGGGACGGCGCGATCAAACTGGTAAAACGCTCGCGCGATTATGCCTCGCCGCCTTGGGGCATTGTCGAGCAGGAATCGTTCGTCAATGCCTGCATATCAGTCGCCACCAGACTGACTCCGCATGAACTCTTAGGCCGCTGCCAAAATGTTGAAAACAAGATGGGCCGCGTCCGCCATCAGAAGTGGGGTCCGCGCGTGATCGACGTTGACGTTCTGACATATGGGCAAGCGCAGTTAAGCGCGCCGGATCTGATTATCCCGCATGCCTATATTGCCGAGCGTGCGTTTGTGCTGTTGCCATTGCGTGATGTTGCGCCTGACTTGATGATTAATGGCGCGACTCTTGATGATTTGATCGCGAAGATTGACACTACCGGTGTGTCGCCGCTTCGCTAACGCCCGGTCAAAAACGAAAAACACTGCGGTCTAGAGGACCGCAGTGCTGAATTTGTCAGATGGCCAGAGGCAGAAATTACTTCTGCGTCTCGAGGTAGGCGTACAGGTTGTCGATGTCTGCCTGTTCCTTGATACCCATGAATACCATCTTATTGCCGGGAACCTTTTTCTTCGGGTCGGTGATGTAGTCCTTGAAGGTCGCTTCGTCCCAGGTTAGGCCGGAACCTTTCATGGCGTCCGAATAGGTGAAGCCTTCAGACGTGCCAGCCTTACGGCCGATGACGCCCTGGAGGTTTGGACCGACAGCGTTCTTGCCGATCTGGTGGCAAGCTTTGCATTTGCCGAAGACAGTCGCGCCGGCTTCAGCATCCGCCGCCGAAGCAACCGCCGGCATTGCGGCGATCATGCCGATCGCCAGTACCCACTTGAGCATCGTAAATTTCCTCTCCGTTTCGCCAGGATGGCTTAATTCGCGCCACGTCTTTTATACGAGCGCAAGGAATTTGGCAGATTTTTTCTGAACTATGCCTGAACGAAATGCCGCACCCTGGCAAAACTGTTACACCGCTCAAAACGTTCATGCCTTTGGTCAATTTTGCCTGAAGGGCCCTGATTTACCGCTTCAGCCTGCGCCCCCTAAGCGCCGGTAGGTGAAGGGGGGCGGCGTTTGCACTGCACTCTCGTTCTCAGCAGCTGCAACAAAGGCGGCGTGGTGGCTGGAGAACTTGCAGGCGGGGTCGGTGGCTGCGGCGTCGCCCGTGAAGGCCATGGCCTGACACCGGCAACCGCCAAAGTCGATTTCGGCGCGCGGGCAGCCCTTGCAGGGCTCTTTCATCCAGCTGGTGCCGCGATAGGCCTGGAACGCCTGACCGTTAAGCCAGATGTCAGCCAAGCGTTTCTCGCGGACGTTGTCGAACTGCAGGCTAGGGATGGTCTCGGAGGCGTGGCAGGGCAGGACCTTGCCAGCGGGCGTGATGTTCATGATGCCCTTACCCCAGCCGCCCATGCAGGGCTTAGGAGTCTTGGCGTAATAGTCGGGCACCACGAAATCAAAGACCATGATGCCCTTGAGGCGGTGCTTGGCTTCCTCGACGATCTCGGCGCTTTTAGCGACCTGCGCGCGGGTTGGCATCAGGGAGGCGCGGTTCTTGAGCGCCCAAGCGTAATACTGAATGTTAGCGACCTCGATGCGCCCAGCCCCCATTTCAACTGCGAAGTTGATGATGTTGGGCAGGTTCTCGATGTTGTGGCGGTGGATCGGCGCGTTGATTGTCAGCGGCATGTCGAGTTCGCGTACCCATTTGCCGAGTTCGCGCTTTTTCTGCAGGCCGTTCTTGTAGGCTGAGATTTTTTCAGCGTTCTTGTCGTCCACGTCCTGGATAGAAAGCT
>JAYTQI010000487.1:0-6297 GCA_043746825.1 Hyphomicrobium sp.
AATATAAATGCGCGTGACATGATGTGTTTTTAGCCCAAATTCTCAGGTGGTTGTTGGTCCGGCTGTAGCGCAAACTGTATTGCTAAGGCAAGAGCCGAGCCAGTTGGCCGCCCTATTGGCCCTAACGCTAATTGACAATGGGCATTGCGAGAGCGCCCTATCCACTAAATTTCAAAACGTATTTGCCATTGCGAAGCACAATGTCCAACGAACTCTATTGGCTCGCCGCCACGCTGTTACTGACCGCCTGCATGGCAGTCCCGTATACTCTCAATCGCATCGCAGTCCGTGGCTTGATGGGCGCCATGGCCAATCCCTCCCCCGCAGACAAACCGCAATCCGATTGGGCGCGGCGCGCTCAAGCTGCACATGCCAACGCCATTGAAAACCTCGCCGTGTTTGCGCCAGCCGCGATTGCCGTGCATGTGGCGAACCTCGGCAATTCAGTGACAGCCACGGCTTGTATGGTCTACTTTTTCGCACGCCTCGCACACTATCTCGTCTACACAGGGGGCATTCCAGTATTAAGGACATTGGCCCACACGGTAGGCGTGTTTGCGATGTTGGCGCTGATCCTCAGATTGCTCGGGGCCTTGTAACGCGGCGGCACTTGGAAGCTTATCTAAGCTTTTGTGCCGGCGGCGCGGTCCAGAACCATTCATTGCGCTTGCGGGCCACAAGTTCAGCCGAGGCACGCGACGGTGACACGTCATTTGCCGCCATTTCCGGCAAGCGTGTGGCTTCATCAATAGGCTTTGTCATTGGCCGCTCAACACTGACAACACTGGTCTGGACAAACTGCACGCCGATCATACGATCCCGGACATGGCGGACTTCGCACAGCACCTCGTGATTGCCCTCCCACGTCAAACGCAGGCGTGAGGGTTGCCCGAAGCTGACTGGAAATTCTAAAAGCGCACCGCCTTCAGAGATCTCCCGGATAATGCACGCAGCAATACTACCTGTGCTCAGACGCGCACTGGCGTTTACGTTGGCTTCACGGCGCCCAAACTGGCGCCGTTCCCGGCCTGATTGCTGTTCGCTCATGGACTCGACCTGCTTACCCGCGCCCCAAACGCGAGCCCCACAGAATGAATAGAGCATTCACGCTAATTCGCGTTCAAAAAGGCCCCGGCAATTTGCGCCCGGTCTTTAACGAGTTGTTAAGCGCGATTGGTCCGGGTGCCCGCAAATGCTGAAAGTACGGCCGCTGCCAGTACGATGGTTGCACCAGCCCAAGGCAAAGACCTCATGCTCTCAGCCTTGATCAGTCCGCCGCCAATCGCCGCCCCCGCGCCCTGCCCGATGTAGATGGCCGAGGTATTGAGCGCGATCGACGCCGAGGCAAGGGCCGGATCTATGGCGGCGAGCCGGGCCTGCTGCATCGAGTTCGACGAAAACGTCCCCGCGCCCCAGAACGCTGCGCCTAAGAGGACAAAACCCAGTGTCGTTGCGCCCGCACCCCAGATCACCAGCGCCAGTGCCATCATGACGAGCGAAAGCGATACGGCGGTACTCGCACCAATACGATCAACAAATTTCGCAGCCGCTACATTGCCCGCGGTCGCCCAAACGCCAAACCAGGCCAGCACGGATGTCACCAGCCAGGGCTCGGCGTGAAGCGAATCTTTCAGGCTCGGGTTCAAATACGTAAACAGCGTGAACTGGCCAGAGCCATTGAGGATGGTCACCGCAAGAACCATCAGCAGCGCTGGGCTTGATGCCACTTGCCGCCACGATGACGCGTTCAGGGGCGCAACTTTAATGTTCTGCGGCACCGTTCGCCAAACCACAATCACCGAGATTGCGGATAGGACGGCCATGATCGCAAACGCTGCGCGCCAGCCAATTGTGTTGGCGAGATAGCCACCGATCGGCATACCGGCAACCGTTGCCAGCGACCAGCCGACAAAGGCCATTGTGATGGCTTGCGCGCGCCGCTCGGGCGGGATCAGGGCGCCAAGCGTTGCGCCAGCTTGTGGTGTGAAGATCGCCGCGCCGATCACCATGACCGCTCGCGTCATCAGCAGCGCCTCGAATGAGGTACACAGCGCCGAGACCGCGTGACCCACGGCGTAGAACGCCAGCGCTACAGTCAATATCGTGCGCCTGTCTATGGCGCTTGTGAAGGCTGCAATCAGCGGCGCGCCAATTGCGCACACAATGCCACTTACCAAATGCAACGTGCCCGCTTGCGGCACCGTAACGGCTAGCGCGCTCGCGAGCTCGGTGAGCATCCCAGCTGGCAACAGAATGCCGGTGCCAATAATAAAATTGCCGGTCAACAGCGCCCAGATGGTGCGCCGCTCATTGGTTAAATCTGAATTGTCACGGGCAGGCATCAGCATTGCACCGGTCATCGCTTCGATCTTCATTGATATTCAATTCTGGCGTCGAACCGCGTCTCAAGAGTTTCTAGAGTTTCAAGCTTCGAGGCAAGCGCCAGAGAATCCGCGGCGGCGACCGGATACATGACGCGCCTCCGCCACGCCACGCATGCAACCGCACACTTGCGCAGTGTTCGCGGCAAGGGTCAATCAGCCGGATCGGGCGGTTACTTTTTACGGCCGAACAGGCGGCTAACCCAGGACCTGCGGGGGACGGCTTGGTGCGTGATCGCGGGCTCGAGAACTGGCTTTGTTTGCGCTTGAACGCTAGCCCTCCCGACAACGGGTACAGATACTTTCGGGGAAGGTTGTTCTTTCTCTCGCTCGCCTTTAGCAACGCGCTTGAGTTGCTGCGCGACGTTGGCGGGGTCGTTATTCCAAACCATGTATTTTTTGGTCCGCAACAGCGGCAGCATGCTCAAGTCTGGTTTGCCCACCATCAGCACGACGACGTTTTTGTCGCCCGAGATTTCCAGCGCCAATGCTGAATTGACCTCCGCGATCGGCCATTCCTTGCTGACCGAGTTGCTGGTGACAATGGCGAGGATCGTGCGCGCTGATCCCATCGCCGTGTTGATTTTTTGCGCAAACGATTGTCCCCAGGCGATGTGCTCTTCATCCAGGAACGTTTTCAGCCCCAACAGCTCACAAGCTTGATAGATGGGCCGCGCGATGGCCGCCTTGTCTTCACTGGCATGGGAAATGAAGATGTCATAGTCGGCCCCTCCAAATGCCATCTGGCGGATGAACTTGGACGGGTTGGGATCGAGATCAATCAACTTGCGGCACAGTTTCAGGAACACGGGGTCCGCCTGCCCGCGCACCATTTTCACAAACGCGAGCTGCCCATAGACGATGTTGCGGAAGGCTTTGGCTTGCGAAGCCGGGGCTTTCCGTTTCGGCTTTGACCCATATTTGGAGAAATGTTCAACCGCCGCCGCATCGATACCAAACTTCTCCCAGGCATGGATCATTGCCCGGATTTTACGAATGCGCGACCGTTCAACGTTCGGTTTCTCATTGACGCAGAGGCCTGTGACCGTCTGCTGAACGCCCCGGCCCTGCAGGCGCACTTTCTTGGCATTGATCGCAAAGCCGCAAGCCCGGATCATATCTTCCAGCTCTTCGCCAGCCTTGACGGTCATCAGAGACCCTGGCCCCTCGTGCTCCAAAACGGCAACAGCTGCTGGAAACACCGGACGGCTGGTCGAGAACGTAATGTCGTCAGCATAGCGTGAATAGTTGAGTTTGTTTTCGCGCGCCAAGCGCAACAAACAACGGTCAAGCGACGACGCAATCAGGTTCGACAAAACGGGCGACGTCGGCGCGCCTTGCGGCAGGCCATTGCGGTAGGTGCAAATCTGCGCGAACACGGTCGCTGCTGGTGGGCCCAGCCCGAAAGGCGGTTTCATAAACAAGCCCCGAACCCGCCCGAAATTTACCGTCGGGAAAAAATCCGCGAGATCGATATTGAAGACGAGGCGCTGCCCAGCGTGCGGCGCCGCGTTCGAGACCACGTTGCGGTCCTTAATGAACCCATGAGCCGCTGGATGCGCGTCATAGATCTCTTGCAGTGCTGGCAGCAGTTGATCCTGCAAATCCCGCAGCATGCCTCTGGGCGCGCTGATGCGGCGCATCCCGCCACTGCGCTTGGGGATTTCGAAATTGCGGTAGCGCGTGACGTCCTCGGCCTTGTAGAGGCAGTGGATCAGCGCGCCGTGGCGCACACCCAAAAAGCGCGCAGCATCTTCCGAGGTTTGCAGATTGGGCCCAAACTTGATGGTGAGGGGCTCGTCTTCTGCCAGGATTTCGTCTGACGCGTTGGAAGGCATCTCATCCCTCGTACCTTATGGACACCCCTTCGGGCTCGCCCGAAGGGGTGTAAAGAGCAGCGTTTGTTCTTCTGCCGCAGGATCAACAGCAGACGTAGAAGGACGAGATGCTTAGGGTGAGTGTGCTTAGGCGCGCTTGCGATGTCAACGCCGTGTTGCAGGCGCAGCGCAGGCCGCGAATATCTGAAAAGAAATGGAATAAAACTCAGACTGAATAAAACGCGGCGACACAGGGGGCTGCATCGCCGCGCCGCATTGTGAATTCTTAGGCGGCCTCTTCGTCATGCCCGTCCGAGATGACCAGCACGCCGTCTTCGAGATCAAAGCTGGCATCGGCGCCGCCGCTTTCCATCACAGCGATGGCGGCGACCAGATCATCGTTGATGGGCGCCGTATGCAGGCTGGCGATCTCGGCGTCGGTTGCCTCAGCTTCGCGCAAGGTCTTCTGACCTAGGCTCATAGCTTCTTCGGCTGTCGCGCCAATGCCCCAGATGCCTTCTTCGTTATAGGCTGCGAGTTTCATATGGTCTCTCCTCTACAAACAGCGGCTATCAAATTTGTTAGAGCCCGCCAGCATCGCGATGCCCGGCTACCAGCTCTCACCGACTTTCATCTGATTCCTGTGGCAATCCCAAGGGCGCAAATCGCTCGTCAACAAAGTTACGTGAGCACATTGTTCGCGGTCGTCTCGCAAGACAGCGGCTTTTCTCAAAGCCGCTCGCCGTTTAAGTCCGAGTCGTTAAAAGCCTGGCGTTTAAGTTGTATGACATCCGGAATTTCCCTCCGACGCGGCAGGCGGCACGATACATCGCTGGCGGAGTAATTTCCCAGCGCATTCGTTATGCTCTTTCCGGTCACCATGTTGCGTAACAGTCAGCGCTACACGTCGATCTCAAAGCCCTGACAGCGGATGATTTCAGCCTCTAACCTCGCCAAGTCTCTCTCATCTCCGAGTTTCGTAAGCGTTACGCACCCTGTCCCCGCGCCAGCCCTCTCCCCATGGCGGGTGTTTTTGTGACCTGACAGCTATTCACCTGTCCTAAACCTCAGTTAACGTCAATTCGTTATCATAGGATAGTAAATACCTATGATAATAGTATGAGAGGGTTATTCCCATCGCCGCCGGTTGCTGCTATCATAGGTTATTAAATGCTATGGTATTGCCATGTCAGACCAAATACCGCTTGCAAATCAGACGTTGTTTGCCGAACTTCGCGATCAATGTCTTGACGCGCAGTTTGACGCTGACTTCGATGAACGTGGCAGTTTCATCAAGAAGCGGGTCAAGCGCAAAGATTATTTGTATTTTCAACGATGGCAGGACGGCGCGGCGCGGCAGACCTATGTTGGTCCCGCCCGCGATCCCGAAATCACCAAACGCGTAGAGAATTTTTCTGGGCGTATCAAACCCAGCTTCGAACAGCGCCGTCAAATCGTCCGCGCGCTCCTGGCTGCTGGCATCCCCCGCCCTGATCCGACGACCGGCGCTGTCGTCGAGGCGCTATGGAAGGCAGGCTTCTTCCGCCTGCGTGGCGTCCTCGTTGGGACAACGGCATATCAGAGCTACAGCGGATTACTCGGCATCAAGCTTGGCGCACGGTCCATGCGTACCCAAGACGCTGATCTCGCCCAATACCTCGCCGTATCTCAGGACGCCGAGGATTCGATACCGTCAATGGCCGATGTCCTGAAATCTGTCGATGATACGTTTCGGCCGATCCTCGACAGTAGCAAAGGCCGTCACGTCGTTGCCTTCAAAAACAAAGGCGGCTACCGCGTTGAATTCCTAACACCGCATCGCGGCAGTGGTCGTCACATCGGCAAGCCCGTGCGCATGCCGGCACTTGGTGGCGTCTACGCCATTCCCCTTACATATCTCGATTATTTGATCCGTGACCCAGTTCGTTCCGTGATGCTTCAAGGGGCTGGCGTGCCGGTAACAGTGCCGGCTCCAGAGCGATACGCAATCCACAAGCTGATCGTGGCCGTGCAGCGCACGGACGGCAATAAGGTCAAGGCAGCCAAGGATATCATGCAAGCAGCCGAGTTGATTTTGGCACTCAACGGGATTGGCAGCC
>JAYTQI010000488.1:0-14956 GCA_043746825.1 Hyphomicrobium sp.
GCTTTCAAAGCCTTGTTGCGCGCGGCGACGGTGTCGCGGCTGCGGCGATGGCCACCGCACTCGCCTGAATAGACGGCATCGCGCATGCTAACCACGCCCTTGGCAGCTGGGTCCTGTGGGAGTGAATCGAGACTTGTCTGGTTGAATAGCTCTTTCCAGCCCGAAGTCTGGAAGCCATGTTCAAGCAGGCTGGCGGCCCTGACGGCGCGTTCGTTGCCCGAGGTTTCTCCGAGCACCACAGCCATCAACCGGCGGCCGTCACGTGTGGCGCTGGCCACAACGTTGAAACCGGAATCGCAAGTAAAGCCTGTTTTCAAACCGTCAGCGCCTGGAAACGTCTTGAGCAAGGCGTTGTGGCTGCCGAGGCGGCGCTTGCCGATGCGCATGTCGGGCAGCGCCCAATAGTGTGCGTATTCCGGGTATTCGGTGACGACGGCACGGGCGAGCTTCGCAAGATCACGGGCTGTGGTGACCTGGCCAGGGTCCGGCAAACCGTTGGTGTTGACAAAATTCGTGCGCGTCATGCCAAGCCGCTTGGCAGTGGCATTCATCTTTTCAACGAAAGCAGTCTCATTGCCCGAGACCGCTTCAGCGAGCATGACCGTCACGTCGTTGGCAGATTTAACGATGACGGCCTGGAGTGCGGTATCAACGGTGATTTCTGCCCCGACTTGAAGGCCAACTTTGCTCGGCGGCTGCAGTGTTGCGACCAGCGAGCAGGCGACTTTATCAGTCAACTTCAGCTTGCCCTGTTTTATGGCTTCGAAGGTGACATAGGCCGTCATGATCTTGGTCAGCGACGCCGGATGCCACTGATTGTCAGGATCCTCGGCGTAGAGCACTTTGCCGTTGGACGGCTCAAACAACAGCGCGGGTCCAGCCGAAGCGGCACTCGATAAAATGACGCCAGCACTACATAAGAGGCTCGCGAAAATGGCAGCAGCAACAGCCGTAATAGACCGCATGCAATGTCCCCGAAACAAATTGAAATCTCCGATAGCACACTCGTGCCAAATGCGGCAATCGAACGTCCTTCGGTTGCAGCAGAAACGTGAATGGGTGTGGCGGGGAAGTGCCCTAAAAAAGCATATTCCGGCCACGGCGGGTCAGTATTTAGCCCGTGCCCCAGTATTTTGGTGCCTCTGGAGGGACTCGAACCCCCACACCCTTGCGAATAGCAGATTTTGAGTCTGCCGCGTCTACCGTTCCGCCACAGAGGCCGCCTTACAGCGAAAGCGCCTTCTATAGCGGGTGGGGGCCAGCCGTCAACGCGGGTTATCGACGAGATGTGCGATAGACCAGGACTGCTGTGCCTGGCCAGCCTTCTCACATGGAATCTAGTAAATGACGAAGTCGGAGGCCGATAAAATGGTCCCCATTTTGACCGTGGCAAATTCGACGGCGGCACCCGCGCCCGAACCGTCGGCATCAAAGAACAGCAGTCCATGCGCCTTATCGTAGACAATCTGGTCATTGCGATCATGAGCTGCAGTGCCAACGACGAATTGCGCGGCATTCAAAGCGCCCAATGCCAGGTGGGTATAGACAGTATGAAGGAGGCCAATCTTGTCGGCCCCGTGCGTGAAGTCGGCTATACTATCGACGTTGGTCACAGCCGCGATGGCTGTTGTAAAATAGAATGTGTCGGCGCCAGCACCGCCTACGAGCGTATCACTGCCAAACGAGCCGGACAACCGGTCGTTCCCTGCGCCGCCTTCAAGAATGTCGTTCCCCAATCCGCCCGCCAGCGCATCGTTGCCGTCCCGGCCGTAGAGATGGTTGTCTGCAGCGTTGCCGTAAACCGTGTCGTTGCCAGAGCCGGCCAGCGCGTCTTCAATGACGGTTCCCGGACCAATGCCAACGGTTGCGCGCGTCGAGGTACCGTCGCTGAAAACGATTGGCTTACTCAAGGTGCTAAAGTGGCCTTCACGCAGATCAATCGTCGAATTCAAGGCCCCCGTATAAACGATACGATCATGACCGCTCGAATCGTCGATGGTTTGCCAATAGTTAATCCCATCATTGAATGTGTACGTAGTGTCACCAGCGTTGTGGCTGAGATTGCGCCCGTATAAGGCCTGAATGGCGACGAGATCGTAGTACATCGGGGTCGTTGGATAGAATGACGCCAAGCCGTCGTCGCCGTGCACAGTATCGTGGGCTGTGTAACTCATGATGGAATAATTGTAGGAATCTAACGCGGTGGGAATTGGGTTCCAGCCTTCGAATGTGTGCTTGAGCCCTAGCGAATGCCCCATTTCGTGAAGGATCGTCGCAAAGTCGTTGCTGCCAATTCCGATGGCCGCACTATTAGTTGGATTGAAATACGCGTGCCCAACCCAAATATCGCCTGCGGCTGGATCGTAACCCGGCATATAGGCGTGGGCGTATTCATTAGCGTTATCGTAGTTCGTGGCAGCGAAGCGAAGTTCACCGGTGGTTGACGCGTTATCCGCTACTTCGACGAACGTGATATTGGCAACCGCAGACCAGGCTGCGAGGCTGGCTTTAAAGGCCGCGCGCTCTGCCAATGATAAAGTTGAGAAGCCGAGCCATTCGCCAGCGTTGTCATACTGGCCATACGGCATAGTGTGAGACGGCGAATATTGCGGAAAACTGTAGGTGAGCGTTACACCTTGTCCTAAATCCCCACCCCATTTTTCGCCATCTACCAGATAGCGCCCGAGACCCGTGGCGAGTGGGTCAACATAGGTCACGGGAACTGAATTACGCGTTGAGGTAGTCATCTCACATCTCCACAATTACAGCGCGAATTTGCCGACAATACGCAGCAATGTGTTGAGCAATGATGAGATGGCTTGATGGGATTTTATTTAAATTGATTGGGATAATTAGACTGCAATTGCTGGCGGATCGCCTGCAAAGAAGTCCCGCGATACGCGATTGAGAATTGCGGCCTACTTCAGCGTATGCGTGACGCGGCCAGTGCCATGACGCTGCTCCGTCACTTCAATGCGGTCGCCAAGTTTCAGCTCGCGCGATTTATTTGCGATAACGCGCACCATTGGCCCGCTATCCAGTTTGACCTCAACAATGACCCCGGTTGCTGCGCTTGTTTTCGATACCAGCGGCTCGATGGCGGCGACAGTGCCTTCAACGCGCGACACGGTCACCTGCAAGTCGAAGCTCTGGTAAGCCATCACTCCGCCGATGGCGGCGAGGATGGTGAGGCCGATCACCACCTTCTTCATGCGCTCGCGCCAGATGGCTTGGGTCAGTTTACGTTTGGTTTCTTCGCGCATGTTTTATCTCACGCCGCTTTGGCGTGGCCCTCAACGAGTTTCACGATGTCGGCCATGATGTCGTTGAGCTGGAAATCTTTCGGCGTGTAGACGGCGGCGACGCCAAAGCCCTTCAAGGTCTTGGCGTCATCGGGCGGAATGATGCCCCCAACCACCACCGGCACGTCGTCCAGGCCTTCCTTGCGCATCCGCTCCATCACTTCTTTGACGAGAGGTAAGTGCGAGCCTGATAGGATCGACAAGCCGACGCAATGCACGGCCTCGTCAACAGCCGCGCGCACAATTTGCGCGGGCGTCAGCCGGATGCCCTCATAGACAACTTCCATGCCGCAATCACGGGCGCGGACGGCGATCTGTTCGGCGCCATTGGAGTGGCCGTCAAGGCCGGGCTTGCCGACCAGGAATTTGATGCGCCGCCCTAGCTTCACGGACACAGCTTCGACGTGGTCGCGCACTTTATGCAATCCTGCGCCATCGCGTTGGACCGCGGCCTGCGACACGCCGGTTGGCGCCCGGTATTCGCCGAAAATCTTGCGCAGCGCCGTGCCCCATTCTCCTGTCGTGACACCCGCGCGCGCGGCCGCAATGGATGAGTCCATAATGTTGCGGCCTTCTTTGGCAGCCCGTTCGACTTCAGCTAAGGCGGCAGAGGCCTTTTTGGAATCGCGCTGTTCGCGCCACGCCTTTAATTTCCCAACCTGCTCGGCTTCCATTTTTGGATCGACAACCATGATGGTGTCTGATCCTGCTGAAAGCGGCGAGGCTTCGGTCTCGGTGTATTTGTTGACGCCAACGACGACGAGCTCGCCGCTCTCGATTTGGCTTAGGCGGCCTGTGTTGCTCTCAACGAGGCGGCGCTTCATGTAGTCAATTGCCGCGACCGCGCCGCCCATTTTCTCAATGGTCACGAGTTCGGCTTTGGCCTCGATTTTGAGGGCAGCAACCTTTTTGGCGATCTCGGTCGAGCCATCGAAAATATCGCCGTATTCAAGTAAATCTGTCTCATAGGCCAGGATCTGCTGCATTCTGAGCGACCACTGCTGATCCCACGGGCGGGGCAAACCAAGCGCTTCATTCCAGGCTGGCAATTGCACGGCGCGGGCACGGGCGTTCTTGGACAGCGTCACCGCCAGCATTTCAAGCAGGATGCGGTAGACATTGTTTTCCGCCTGTGGCTCGGTGAGTCCTAATGAGTTGACCTGCACACCATAGCGGAACATCCGGTGCTTGGCATCGCTCACGCCGTAGCGCTCGCGGGTGATTTCATCCCATAGCTCGGTGAACGCCCGCATCTTGCACATCTCAGTAACGAAGCGCATGCCAGCATTCACGAAGAACGAGACACGCCCAACGACGTTGCCAAATTCAGCGGCGGGCACTTCTCCTGACGCCTTGACGCCGTCAAGTACGGCAATAGCCGTCGCGAGCGCAAAGCTCAGCTCCTGCACCGGCGTCGCACCAGCTTCCTGCAAGTGATACGAGCAGACGTTGGTCGGGTTCCACTTCGGCACATGCTTGGTCGAGAACACGATGGTGTCCTTGATCAGCCGCAGCGATGGCTCTGGCGGAAACACATAGGTCCCGCGTGACAAGTATTCCTTGATAATGTCATTTTGAATGGTGCCGGTCAGCTTGGTCCGGGCCGCGCCCGTCTCATCGGCGTTGGCAACATAGAGCGCCAGCAGCCAGGCGGCCGTAGCGTTGATGGTCATCGAGGTATTCATCTGGTCGAGCGGGATGCCATCCAGCAGCGTCCGCATATCACCGATATGAGAGACAGGCACGCCGACCTTGCCGACTTCACCACGGGCCAGCTCGTGATCGCTGTCGTAGCCGGTTTGGGTCGGCAAATCGAACGCGATGGACAGGCCCGTCTGGCCTTTGGCGAGGTTCATTTTGTAGAGCGCGTTGGATTTCTCCGCCGTCGAGTGTCCGGCGTAGGTCCGGAACATCCAGGGCTTATCGCGCTCGGATGCGCGCCCTGCCACGTGTGACGGGGTGCCGGTCTTCTTGTCAGACATCGCTTGTCCTCGGCTTAAAGCCTCTGCTCTTGAGGCTTTCTAAGCTAATGACTCGCCGCTGCAATGCAAAATGCCACTTCGCCGCGACCAGAGCTTGGCGGCAGCGGCTTTGAGGCTCTTGTTTTGCTAGGGCTAAATTTGCGGCATGCGATCTAAGGCAGCCCCGCGCGGCTGCAGGTTTTTGCGCCGTCTTTCGGCAATATACATCGCAATCCGGGTGGCTATCAGCATCAGCAACAGGGCGGCCATGACACCCGTCGCCGAAGCCGCCACAACGTTGGAATCTTTGTCGTGAACGGCATTAAAATAATAATATCTGAAAAGGTAGTTTCCGGCCAAGGCACCAAAAGCCAACACCGGCGTGTAAAGGATCGCCAGCGCTGTCGAATAGGTCATCGTGCGAATGATGCTGTAGGCGCTAACGACCATGCATACGATCACGATGGTCGTATATTCGTCCAAAAGCGTCATTTTCCAAAGCGTTTCAAGCATCGCATCCTCAGGCAGGGCTGACATCGGGGCCTTGGCCGGAAATACATAGCCAATTGACGGGCGTTACGCTGCTCCGGACTCGGAGTTTAGGCCGCCAGAGTTAAGGAGTGATTTACCGGCGTCCAAAACCCAAAAAAGCCCTCTTCATTGCAGCGCAAAAACGTGCTTGATACAGCCTGCTCCTTAAAGCTTGGAGCTGGGGTGAGCACAAAAAAGGGACCAAAGTGACCCCAATCCGGGGCTGGTCGGGAGATTGTTTAAGAATGTCGAGCCAAAACGTTGCCATTAAGGGCGGCGCCGGAGAACCGGCGAAGAAGGACCTCTACGATATCGGAGAGATCCCCCCGCTTGGGCATGTGCCAAAAAACATGTACGCCTGGACAATCCGCAAAGACCGTGAGGGCACGCCTGACAAGGCTATGCAAGTCGAGGTCGTGCCAACCTGGCAACTCGATAGTCACGATGTTCTGGTGCTCGTGATGGCCGCAGGCGTCAATTACAATGGCGTTTGGGCGTCACTTGGCACCCCAATCTCGATGTTTGATGTTCACAAGCAATCTTATCATGTCGCAGGGTCAGATGCCTCGGGCATCGTTTGGGCCGTCGGCTCCAAGGTTAAGCGCTGGAAGGTTGGCGACGAAGTCGTCGTCCACTGCAACCAGGATGACGGCGACGATGAAGAATGCAACGGCGGCGACCCGATGTTCTCGCCCTCGCAACGCATTTGGGGTTATGAGACGCCCGATGGCTCGTTCTCGCAGTTTTGCCGAGTCCAAGACCGCCAGCTTCTTGAGCGCCCCAAACACCTGACCTGGGAAGAAAGCGCCTGCTATACCCTGACGCTCGCAACAGCGTACCGCATGCTGTTCGGCCATCGCCCGCATGTGCTGCGGCCGGGCCATAACGTGCTGGTGTGGGGCGCTGCCGGTGGCCTTGGAGCCTTTGCGGTGCAGCTGTGCGCCACATCAGGCGCTAATGCCATTGGCGTGGTATCAGACGACGACAAGTTCGATTTTGTCAGGCAGCTCGGGGCGAAAGGCGTCATCAATCGCAAGAAGTACAACTGTTGGGGCCAATTGCCCAAAGTGAATTCGCCCGAGTATGCCGCTTGGCTCAAAGAGATGCGCAAATTTGGCGCCGCCATCTGGGAGACCACCGGTAAGGGCGTCAACGTCGATTGCGTCTTCGAGCATCCCGGCGAGACGACGATTCCCGTCTCTGTTCAAGTCGTCAAACGCGGAGGCATGGTCGTCATTTGTGCGGGCACCACCGGCTACAATTTGACCATGGACGCCCGTTATCTTTGGATGCACCAAAAGCGCGTGCAGGGCTCGCATTTCGCGAACCTTCAACAGGCTTCGCAAGCCAACAAGCTTGTCGTCGAACGGCGCATTGATCCCTGCATGTCGGAAGTTTTCGCTTGGGCCCAAATTCCCAAAGCCCACATGCGGATGATGAACAATGAGCACAAACCCGGCAACATGGCGGTGCTGGTGTCGGCGCCAACGACGGGCCTTAGGACACTTGAAGACGTCATCGAGGCTGGGTCTCACAAGGCATAATGGCGGATCACCACAAGAGGCGGATCACCACAAGAATTGGGTCGCTGCTTTTTCAGGCGGTGCCCTTTTCATTTGCGTTCAACTCAACCCAATCGGCTGATCGCCTTCCCGCGCCATGCGTTTGAATTCCATAATGCCGCGATTGAACTCAGCGCCAAGAATAATAATGATCGCAGTGAACTGGAAAAAGATCATCGCCACCATGAGCTGCGAGAGACCCGCGTAAAAGCGCGAATAATTGGTGATCTCCAAGTAGCGCGACCACATGCTCGCCAACCCCAACCACAACGCGATCGACAGCAGAATGCCCGGCCAGACGTCGGCAATCCGGCGCCTCCCGGCAGCAAGCAGTAAGTGAAATGCAAACAGCTGCACGGCGATCACAATACCTGCTAGTGCGTAACGCGTTCCTGCGCCCAAGAAAGTTGAGTCAAAGATCGACTTTATCCATTCGGCATGAAAGCGTGCCGCAATGGTTGGTCCGATGATGCCGGGCCCAACCACGACCGCCCAGGTGAGCACCAAAGTTGAGACCGCGCTCACAAACACAAACGACATTGAGATCAACAGGCACAATGGATAGGGCCGCTTCTCGTGCACCCTGTAGGCGCCGTTCAAGGCGGCACGCATGGTTTCAATAGCGCTGGTCGCAAAGAACAGGGCGAGAAATCCAGCGGCGGTGAGCAAATCGATGCGGCTGGAGCCCATAATGGCATCAACTTCTGGCGCCAGTCCTTCGGCCACTGGGCGGGGCAGGATGTCAAACAGTTGGGCGATAGCGGTATTCGCCAGCTCCCGGCCGCCAAACACGCCCGACAGCGCGCCGAGAAAAATGCAAAACGGAAAAATAGAGACCACGAACGAAAATGCGACCGCGCTCGCCATCGCAAACCCTGAATGCTCATAAAGCCGGTAAAGCGCCTCGAAGAATGTCCGAAATCGCTGCATGTGCCCGTCCTCGCAGTGTTTTTCCGGTTGTCCGGCGGCACCCTAATGTTTTGGGGGGGACAGGTCCACCGCTCAGAGCCAATCCGACGGGTATTTAGGTCACAGGCCGAGACCGCGACCGTGCAGCTTTGCGCGCGTCTGGATGGACGAATGTCCCGGAGAGTCTTAGGGTTCACCCGCACAGCTGGCTACACCATGTGGCAAGTATAGAGACGGCGGCAGGCGTTGCGATGGTTGACGATCAGTCCTGGGGTCTTGAGGTTTTGCGCTCGGAAATCGGCTGGCTTGAACAGCTCCTTGATGAGGACGAGGATTGGCGAGCGCTGGGTCAGCTCCAAGCCCGCGAGGCGCGCGGCGAGGACTTAAGCTCCATTCACGGCGCTGCGATAAAGGCCGCTCTCGTCGCTTCTTTAGGCCATAGCCGGGTGTTCGTGCGCCACCAGTTCCTCGTGGCCGAACTCGTTCGGGCGGAGCAAGAGCGTGTTGGTGGTATGGCAGAAGCGCCATCGCTTTCAACCGTTAGTCCTGGAAATTTGGATGCTAGTGATCTCTGCAGGATCAACGGTATCACACAGGCATTGAAGCGCCGCCTTAGCGCGCTGAACATCTCAACCTTCGATCAGATCGCGCAGTGGCAAACGGACGATGCGCAGTACGTCGCGCGCACGCTCGGGCTTGGTGATCGTATTGAGACGGAAGACTGGATTGCGCAGGCCGCGCGTCTGGTGGCTGAGCGCTCAGTTCCTGATAAGTCAGTGCCAATCGCTGAAGACGCAGCGACAGCGGCAAGCCAGCTGTTCAACGCTGGAGTGCCTTTGCCGTTACCAGCTTGGAAGTATGGCCGCACCACCCGGCCACCGCTCTCCATCACCGAAGCCATGGCTATTCTCGGTTTAACCGCATCGTTGACTGATCAGGCGGATCAGCCAGCACCTGTGATCGCCGTGCCTCGAGTGGCAGAAGCTGCGATGCCCGCAATCGAGAACGCCGGTACGGCGGCCATTACCGTGACTTCAAACGTCGCGCCCGCCATGCCGCTTCCCGCGTCGGCCTATGTTGTGCCGTGCGTGGAATCATCGCCGGAATATTCGGAACCACCGCCAAAACCTTGGCCCGCGCAGCGCTATTGGTCTGCGGATATGATTGGAACGGCGCATTATGAGTATGATCCCGCCCTCCCGTTACCCGCCAGCGCCTACGCAGGACCGCTTGTGGCTGCAGTTGTCTCAGGAGCAGAACACGTCAGTTTAATCGCCGAACCCTCAAACGAAACCCTAAAGCCAGCACCGCTTGCCGCGCTGACGGCGCCGGCTGACAGGAGTCAGGAAATCGTCGCCGCGTTGCCTCCTAACCCGGTCAAAGTTAGTCCGCTTGAGGCGCTATCCCTGCAACGCCCGCCCCCCATCGCAGAGGCGGCAACGGGCACGCGAGCAAGCGAAACCGATACGCTGCGCTGGGCCGTCGATATGGTGCGCGAAACCACCGCGATCGAGTCGATGTTTGCTCGCTCACTTGCTGATCAACCACCAGGGTTACCTGTGTTGCCAGCCGGTCCTCAGGCCCACGTCACGATCCGGCGCGCAGAAGACGCCATATCGAATGCGGTCCGGTATGCTCCGCGCGCCACTGATATCCCTGCCGGTCAAGACTTTGACGCCGTGAATTATGCGGCCTATCGGGGACAGGTTGAGGAAGCCAGTGTTGAAATTGTCCGTGCCGGAACGCCGCCGCCACAGCCTGCTGAGTCGCCACCCCCGCCGCAAATTAAGCCGTCGGGTGCCGACCGTTTCCGGGCTCCGGCACCGTCGCCAATCGGCCGGTTGCTGAAAACATTGACGGGCCAGTAACCCTGTCCCAGATCAAGTGATCCGTTGCGATCCCCGTTTCGGATAAGAGTGGTAGGAAAAAACAACAGGTTGCGCACAAAAGGTCGCGCACCGGCCAGTTGCTTACCCCCTGTTCCCGGCTATCTTGGCCACAACAGTTCGCTGGCTTCAGCCTGTCTGCTGCCCGGCCCAAAATGACATCAAGGAGAAGACGATGTCCGTTCAGCCGCTCAAGGCGCAATCTGGAATTCTGCCCGGTGGTTCCGACCGCTTGATCGCGCGTTGCGGGGAAGCCGTGGGCTCAGCTGATCGCGTGCTTCAAGCCGCCAAAGCGGGCGTGCGCATCAAGATCCAAGAAGCTGGTGGCATGGACAATGCTCAGCACGCTGCCCACGGTCTGGCTTGGCTCGCAACCACCGTCGAGGGTTTGCGCCAGATGCACGACTGGGCCCACCGTATCCACGGTGAAGGCCGCTTTGGCGAATTTGAACAACTGCTTTTGATCGCCGCCTTCGCGGAATACTCCGCCCAGATCGCTGGTGGCATTCCGATGAGCCAAGTCGAGATCATCCGCGCTGAAGCGCTTGGTGTTTCGAAGGTTGAGCTGCGCCGTTTCGATGATGCCGTTTCTGACCTCATCGTGGAGGGTGGCTCGGAATCAGTCAAAGCCCGCTTGGGTGATTTAATTGCCGCTCAGCCTGACGCCATGACCTTTGGCGACACCGGCCTCGATGACATCCATGCACCAATCCAAGATTCCATGCGTAGCTTCTCACTTGCTGAAGTCATTCCGTATGCCCACGAATGGCATCTGAAAAACGAGTACATCCCGCTCGAGATTGTCAAAAAGCTTGCCGATCTTGGCGTCTTTGGCTTGTCGTTGCCGGAAGAGTACGGCGGCGTTGGTCTTGGCAAAGAAGCCATGTGCGTGGCGTCGGAAGAGTTATCGCGCGGTTACATCGGCGTGGGCTCACTTGGAACGCGCTCAGAAATTGCTGGCGAACTGATCCTGCACAACGGCACGCCTGAACAGAAGGCCAAGTATCTCCCCAAAATCGCCTCTGGCGAAACCTTGCCGACCGCCGTTTTTACCGAGCCCAACACCGGCTCCGATTTGGCGTCGCTGAAAACCCGCGCGGTCAAGGACGGCAATGTCTACAAAATCACCGGCCAGAAGACCTGGATTACGCATCCGGTCCGCGCCGACGTTATGACAGTGCTGGCCCGCACCAACCCCAATGAGCCCGGCTATAAGGGGCTCTCGATGTTCTTGGCTGAAAAGCCACGCGGCTCAGACGAAAAGCCTTTCCCGGCGAAGGGCATGACCGGCGGCGAGATCGAAGTTCTCGGGTATCGCGGCATGAAAGAGTACGACATCTCTTTCGACAATTTCGAAGTCCCGGCTGAAGACCTGCTCGGCGGCGTTGAGGGCCAAGGCTTCAAAGCCCTGATGGCAACCTTTGAAGGTGCGCGCATTCAAACAGCTGCCCGTGCCGTCGGCGTTGCCCAAAACGCAATGGACCTCGGCCTCAAGTACGCGCTTGACCGCGTCCAGTTTGGCAAGCCGATCTATCAATTTCCGCGCGTGCGCAACAAGGTTGTGATGATGGCCGTTGAGACCATGATCGCGCGCCAGCTCACCTACTTCTCGGCGCGTCAGAAAGACTTAGGGCGGCGCTGCGATCTTGAAGCCGGCATGGCCAAGTTGCTTGGTGCCCGCGTCGCCTGGGCCAATGCCGACAACGCCTTGCAAATCCACGGCGGCAACGGCTTTGCGCTTGAATATCCGGTCTCGCGCGTGCTGTGCGACGCCCGCATCCTCAACATCTTTGAAGGTGCTGCTGAAATCCAGGCCCAGGTCATTGCAAGGCGGTTGTTGGAAGGCGCGAATTGAGCGGCCCCTACATCTTCTCCAGCACCGCTTTTAACCCACCGGCGATGACCGGCCAGCCGCCTTCGATATCGGTATAGCCTTGCGAATTCGCAGCATAACCCTGATGTTCAATGTGCAGCCGCGTGCCCTTAGCTTCTGATGAGAGGGTATAGATTACGGTCGTCTCCGAGGTGTCGGCCTCTTCCGCGAACCGGAAAGAATGTTTGAAAAGACTTGGGGCATCAAGAGCGAGAACTTTACCCAAGATCAGTTTGTGCGCGGCGGGCCCGTAAAAAATCTCAGCCCCAACTTGGGTGACGTCAGCATTGACGGGTGAGAAGTAATATTTGTCGATCAGCTCTTTCTTCGTGATCGCAGCCCACACCGTTTCAATGGGCTGATCAAACGTCACGTCGAGAACATATGCCTTGCTCTCGACATTTTTGGCTAAAGCGCCGTGTTCAGCAGTCATTGCGCTCACTCCCGCAAGCATGCCCAAAATCAATACGCCTGCGCTTACAGTGCGATTGCGGGATTGAGGTGCTGGCATTGCCGCCTCACAGAAAACCTGAGACATTTTACTGTGCAAAAGACTGACGAAAAACGTGGAAAAAAACGCGCGCAGTCACGTTGGTGACGCAGGCGGCCACATCCCAACTTAAAGCCTTAGATGGGGCCATCCACCAAACGTCCAGTTACTCCAGCACTACCGGCGCATGCTTGCCGTTGGCGCCGTTCATGCTGCCATTGGTCTTCGGCACCTTACGCTCGGGCGTAACTTCAACCGCAGTTTTCGCAACCTTATAAGACGGCTTCGCAGCTCCAACTGCCGCGCCCGTCCCTCGGCGCTTGCGGTCAATGGTGCGGATGAACTCGCGGATGCGCGGCTGAATTTCGGTGCGCCAGCGGGTGCCGTTGAAAACACCGTAATGGCCAACGCCAAGCTGGACGTAATGGACCTTTTCATCCGCTGGAATGGACGTGCATAAGTCGTGCGCCGCTTCTGTCTGGCCGAGGCCGCAGATATCGTCCTTCTCGCCTTCAACGGTCATCAAGGCGGTTGTTTTGATCGCCGCGCAGTCGACCAGCGTGTTGCGATGCACAAGCTTCTTGTCGGGCAGCAGATGCTCCTGGAAGACGGTCGCGACGGTTTGGAGATAGAACTCAGACGTCAGATCCATCACAGCCATATATTCTTCGTAGAAATCCTGGTGCTGCTTGACGCTGTCGCAATCGCCCTTGACGAGATCGCGGAACAGATCGACGTGCGCGGTCATATGGCGCTCAAGGTTCATTTGCATGAAACCCGTCAATTGCATGAAGCCCGGATAAACCGGGCGCATGAAACCAGGGTGCGGGAACGGCACGACGGTCGTAACGGTGCGCTCAAACCACTCGATGGGCCGCGCCTCCGCAAGCTTGTTGACCTTGGTCGGATTACGCCGCGTATCAATTGGCCCGCCCATCAGTGTCAGCGAGGCCGGCTGGCAAGGATCGCCGCGTTGCGCCATAAGAGCGGTTGCGACGAGCCCCGGCACGGCCGGCTGGCAAACGCACAGCATGTGGGTGTTGGGGCCAATGAATTGCGCGAACTCGATCAGGTGATCGATGAAATCATCGAAATCAAATCGCCCCATGGCGGCGGGAATTTCGCGCGCATCGACCCAATCGGTGACGTAGACGTCGTGCTCAGGCAGCATGGCCTCGACGGTGCCGCGCAACAAAGTTGCGTAATGGCCCGACATCGGCGCGACAATCAAAACCTTTGGATCGTTGCGGCGGCCTGCGACCGTCTCGTCACGCACAAAGTGGAGCAGGTTGCAAAACGGTTTGACCAGCGCCGTTTCTTGACGGATCGCAACAGGAAGGCCGTCGATCTTAACGCTTTTGATGCCGAATTCGGGCTTGCCGTAACGCCGCGTCAGATTCTCAAAGACTTCGCAGGCGGCTGAGATGTTGCGGCCCATTGAGGATTGGCCGAGCGGATTCATAGGCCAATCTAGCGCATGGCGCATGGCCTGTATGCCGAAACGCCACGGCGATAAAACCGCATGCGCCATTTCGTAGGCGAAGTAGTGCATCTCGCGCCCTTCCTAGATGAATTCGTTCCACTTGGGCGTAGCAGCATGTTGGTGCTGCACCGCGATACTATACTGTGAACGCCATCCGCCACAATGGGTAAAACATTGGACTGCCTAACGATTAGGCAACAGCTAACTTAAATGGCACAGTTTGCGGTATTTTTGCCGGCCTGTGGATAACGCAGTGCACTCGCTGCCCTGCACCTAAGAGCAAATTTGCTAGACTGATTCGAGCAGCAGCGCTGTCCCCGAAAGTCCCGGCATGGCAATTATCAAAGATCTTTTTCTGCGCCGTCCTAGGACGTGGCGGGCGCTGCTTCATCGTGCTGTCGCGGTTGAACCGCACGAAGTCGGGGCATTGCTGGCCTCGTTCGCGATGTTTTTCGCGCTTCTTGCCGCCTATTACATCATCCGCCCGGTGCGCGACGAGATGGGTGTGCGGCTCGGCAAGGATGCGCTGCAGAATTTGTTTACGACAGTCTTCTTTGTGATGCTGGCGGCAGTGCCGCTGTTTGGCTTCATCGCTTCTAAGTTTCCGCGCCGTTATGTGCTGCCCGGCATTTATCTATTTTTCAGCGCCGATCTCATCGTGTTCTGGATCGTGTTTCGTGCTGACGCCAGCAGCATTGTCATTGTAAAGACGTTTTTCGTTTGGGCCAGCGTTTTCAATTTATTCGTCATCTCGCTGTTCTGGAGCTTGATGGCGGAACTCTGGTCGAACGAAGAATCCAAACGGCTCTACGGCTTCATCTCGGCGGGTGGCACCGCAGGGGCACTAGCAGGTCCGCTGTTGACGCAAACGCTGATCACGTTTGTTAAGCCCGTTGATCTATTGCTGGTCTCGTCTGCGCTGCTGTTGGCCGCAATGATGGCAAGCCTGGCGTTGCGAA
>JAYTQI010000489.1:0-2869 GCA_043746825.1 Hyphomicrobium sp.
ACATCGCCAGCCGTTAAGGAGCGGCCTGAGCCAGCTTGAGTTTTGGAAGGTGGTGCACCGGGCGGCACCTCGGACGCAAAGACATCATCGTTGTCCGGCCCAAGCGCCGGATCATCAATTTTGAAGGCGCGGGGCGGGCGCGGCGGCTCTGGCGATGGTTTTAGGCTCGTCATGCGAGATAATCCGAAATGAGGAAATCGAGCGCGCGGTCGAGGCGGATATGCGGCAGCACTGGCGGCGGTTCGCCCGGTTTGCGGGCGGGTAAATCTGGCGGGCGGAAACGCACGAGATGAAGCGAACCCGGTTTGACTTGGCGGGCGATATCGAGCGCGGCATCCGGATCAACCGGCAAGTCACCGGGAAAAATCGCGCCAGCATTTTTGCCATCAAACACAGTATCGCCGACGCGCTCACCAGCTAGCGGCACGCCTTTAAGACATGGCAGTTTGTCCTTGCCGGATTTCACCTCGACCTCGCGGGTGGTGCGCACAGCGGCGAGCGCCAACGCCGCGACGCCAGCACCCTGCGTTTCGGCACGCTCGAGCGCGCCATCGACCACACGCTTTAAAATCGCGCCGAGGCGGTCGTGGCTGGACGCAGGCAGCAGGTCGGCTTTGGTGGCGCAGAACAGAACTTTGTCGATGCGTTTTGAGAGCAATGCGGAAAACCAGCTGTTGGCGCCGGGCCGGAAGACCTTGAGCACGCCGTCCAACGCCCGGTCGAGATCCGTCAGCGCCGCCGGGCCGTCGTTCAAGGCTGAGAGCACATCGACCAGCACGATCTGGCGGTCGAGGCGGCGGAAGTGATCGTTGAAAAAGGGCCTAATCACTTGCGATTTATAGCTCTCGTAACGCCGCATCATCATGCTCGCGAGCGATCCGCGCGGCGGCGGTGCATCGGATGACAACGGCATTGGGAAGAAGGTCAGAAGCGGCGAGCCTTCAAGATCGCCGGGCATCAGAAAGCGGCCTGGCGCAAGCGTGGCTTGGCTGTCGGTATTGCGGGCTTGCAACAGATAGTCAGTGAACAGCTTTGCGCCGTGCAACGCCACTTGCTCATCATCCGCGCCAGCCGGATCGGTGCCAGCCAGAAAATCCAGCCACGGTTTGGCGGCACACACGCGCTGGGGGGCGCGGGCGAGCGCCAAGGCTTCGTTGGAGAACTCCGTGAAGCTCTGGTTGAGCAGCGGCAGATCGATCAGCCATTCGCCGGGATAATCGACGATATCGAGATGCAACTTGCACAGACCAAGCACCCGCTTCAGGCTCGACTGCGGGCGGTATTCGATGGTGACGCGCAATTGCGAAATCCGCCGCGTGCTCTCGGGCCAAGTGGGTGGGTCCGCCTGCAGGCATTCAAGGTGGGATTCGTATTCAAAGCGCGGCACGCTGTCGTCGGGTTGCGGCTCAAGGTAGGCGCGCACAATCCGGCCCTCGGCGTCGGGGGCGAAGAACGGCAAGCGCCCGCCTGAGACCAGATTGCGCACGAGAGCCGTGATAAAAACCGTCTTGCCCGAGCGCGACAGGCCGGTGACGCCAAGGCGGATGGCGGGCGTCAGATAATCCGCAACCCGGCCCTGAGCCAGGGCCCAAAGATCAGAGTTTGGCAGTGGTGGGGGGATACGGGTCGTCAAGGTTCGCCCAAATCAAAAGAGGGATCATACGGTCCCTCTTAAGTGGCGTATGTTGGCTTGAGCCGCAAGGCTGTGAGGCGGGCGATTTCCCGGCCAAAGTCTGCGTTAAGGGAGCGCTAGCCGTAAAACACTACGGCAATGCCTGCGCCCATGACCACAAGGCCCATCATGACGATGGCGCCGCTTCTGAAAAACTCCGACATGGCCCACTCCTTTTGGGTGCCGATGTGTGCCAGCTCATAAGCTGGTAGAGCATCACTGTTGGAGCCAGCATAAGGCCAAAGGATTGAACGAACCCTGAAGGCTGAATTCATCTGGCGTTCATGAGTTGGGCGGTTGGGGGCCGTAATTGGGGGGGCGAAGCCAGGCCGGCCGGGATTGACTTGCGTATAGTAATGCTATACATTTTTGAGGGCTGGTGCGCAATGATCAAGAGTTTTCGATCCAAGGCGCTCGAGAGGTTTTGGACCAAGGATGATACGCGCGGCATGCGCCCGGATCATCTTGTCAAAATCCAAAAAATCCTGTCCGCGCTCGACACAGTCGGCGAGTTAAAAGACATGAAACGTCCGAGTTTTGATTTCCATGCTCTGAAGGGCAACATGGCAGGCCGGTATGCTGTGAAGGTCAAGACAAACTGGCGGGTCACGTTCGGTTGGGACGAAACCGGACCATTCGCCATCGATATCGACTACGAAGACTATCACTAGGAGTGCCCAGATGAGCACCAAGAACCTGTTTCCCCGCCCGCATCCCGACTTTAGGATGCCGCACCCCGGTAGTCTTATTGGGGATGATCTTGAAGTTTTGCACGTCAGCAAAACTGAGTTCGCCAAACGTCTCGGCGTCACGCGCAAGGCGCTCTATGATGTTCTCGACGGCAAAACCGGCGTCACCGCCAGCATGGCTTTGAAGCTAGAAGCTGTCATTGGGTCGTCCGCTGAGATGTGGCTTGGGATGCAAGCGGCACACGATCTTTGGAAGGCGCGGCAGGCCTTGAAAACAGCGAAGGGCGTGAAGGTTACACCTGCGAAGATGGCTGGAGCCAAGCCTAAGAAGCGCGTGGCGGCTTAAAGCATTCTTTAACTGGCCACGCGCCTCGTCCTCACATTTTTTTCATCCGCTCTAGCACCAGTTGGAAGGCATCCGGGCCGGCGCTGAATTCGCCGCCATAGGGGGTGTCCAAAGCCGCGATGAAAAAAATCAGCTTCCCGATGAGTGCTGCATAGCGCCGAG
>JAYTQI010000490.1:0-2868 GCA_043746825.1 Hyphomicrobium sp.
GAGGTTCAATTTCACCGCCCGGCCGCGCTCGCTGGCAATCGTCGACACACGATCGACCGCGCTTTTAAAGGCGCCGTTGGAAACTTTCATTTCCTTGTCATTGGCGTGCGGGATGACGCGGCCATAATCAGGGAAGGTGCCGTCAATCAGTTTCGACGTCAGCACCACATTGCCGATCTCGAATTTGATCTTGCTGGCCGAGACGCCGACTTTCACTTTCGCCGTTGTATCTTCCATCAAGCGCGCCAACTCGTGCACGGTCTTGCGCGGGATGATGACGCCCGGCATGCCATCTGCGCCCTTGGGCCGGGCTAATTCCACCTGCGCCAAGCGATGGCCATCGGTCGCGACCGCGCGCAAGGTCTTGGTCTTGCCGGTTTCGGCGATGTGGAAATAAATGCCATTTAAGTAATAGCGCGTTTCTTCGGTCGAGATCGCGAATCGGGTTTTTTCGATCAAGCGCTTCAAGTCAGCGGCCTCAATCGTGAACTCGTGGCCAATCTCGCCAACCGTGAGGTCGGGGAAATCTTCCGCCGACAAAGTCTGCAGCGAAAACCGCGAATGACCCGAGGTCAGCGTCAGGCGCTCTTTTTCAGCATCGCGCTTGAGGTCGATCTCAGCGCCTTCGGGCAGCTTGCGCACGATGTCGTGCAGCATGTGGGCGGGGACGGTCAGCGTGCCGCCAGATTCAACCTTGGCGGCAACGCTCTCGCTTACTTCCCGTTCAAGATCCGTCGCTTTGAACATAAGGCTGGAGCCAGACGCCTTCAGCATGACGTTGGAGAGAATCGGAATGGTGGTGCGGCGCTCGACAACGCTGGTGACGTGGCTCAGCGCCTTCAACAATTCTCCACGTTCAATCTCGAGACGCATGGGGCTCCTCAGTCTTTAATTGGATGCTCGCGTATTCCGGCGGCGTGCCGTGGCGGATGTCTCAGCGAGGGGATTTCAGAGATGGCCGCGCAGTCCCCTTCGGAATCGCGCATGGGGGTTGATGAGAGCCGAATGGAGCCGATATTTCAAGCGAAGATGTCTATCAAACCGTGGGAAATTCATGCGTAAAAACAGGCACGTGCTAAACAAACGAGGGCTGGGGCGGCCATTTCGGCTACCCCAGCCCTCTTTGGGCCTGGATTTTCTCAGAAGCAAGGCCCGGCAGGCAAAAGGTAGTGATCAGTGATTGAGGAGCTTTTTGAGCTCTTCTAGTTCGTCACGTAAACGCGGATCGCCGGTCAAAATGCCGTCAATCTTGCGGATGGCGTGCAGCACCGTGGTGTGATCGCGGTTACCGAAGCGCCGGCCGATTTCAGGCAGCGAGCGCGCCGTCAACTGCTTCGCCAGGTACATGCCAATCTGGCGCGGCCAGACGACAGAACGATGACGGCGTTGCGAGAGCAGATCACCTTTCGACACCCCATAGTGCCGCGAGATGATGCGCAGGATGTCTTCAATCTTGATGCGGCGCGGCTCAATGCCCTGCACCAGATCGCGGATTACGGTCTCGGCAATGTCTTGCGTGATTGGCGTGCGCATGTACTGCCACGTCGCATAAAGGCGGGTGATGGCGCCTTCGAGCTCGCGGCCGCTTTCGGTCAAACGGGCCGCGAGGATGTCGAGAACTTCACGAGACAGCGTGAAGGACGGGTCACCAGCGCGTTTTTCAGCCAAACGTTTTTCCAGAACCTTGAGCCGCAACTCGTGATCAAAGGCACCCAGTTCAGTCACCAATCCGCGTTGCAGGCGCGAGCGCATGCGCTCGTTCAAGCGTTCGATGTGGTTGGGCGCGCGGGCTGAAGCAACGACCACCTGTTTGCCGCCATCGAGCAGCGAGTTAATGATGTGGTCGAACTCTTGCTCGGTACGTTCGCCGTGCAGGAATTCAAGATCATCAATCAGTAGCATGTTGATGTTGCGGAAGCGCTCTTTGAAGGCCATCGGATCAGGGGATCGCAGCGCATCAACGAACTGATAGCGGAAACGCTCAGCAGTCAGATAGAGGATCTGCGCGTTGGGCGCGCGGCGCTTCACTTCCCAGGCGATGGCGTGCAGTAGATGGGTTTTACCAAGGCCGACAGAAGAATGGATGTAGAGCGGATTAAAGCCAGGACTGTCGGTCATGACCGTTTCGGCAACCTGGGTGGCACCAGCATGAGCCATGCGGTTAGCTCCGCCAATCACGAAGCTCTCAAAAGTATAGCGCGGATCCAAGGGCGAACCCTCGAGGCCACCGGCAGAGGTGCGCACAGGCGCTGGCATGACAGGGCGAACTGTCGAGGATTTCGCGATTGAGTCAGGCATCGTCTGCGCGTGGGACTGATGTGACCGGTCGTGTGCTGTTTCAGCTGATAGCGTTTCTTGTGGCCGCTGCACGGCCTTGCCGGGCTGGCGCCAAATCACATCGACGCGTTCGGCGTTTTTGAATTCCACCCGGCAGCAGCCGAGAAGCTGGGCCGTGTAGTGGGACAAAATCCAATTGCGCACGAATTGTACCGGCACCGAAACTTTGACCACGGCGCCATCGAAACTTTCAAATGTCATGGCATTAAACCAGCTCGAATAGATGTCTTCGCCGAGCTGGGCTTTGAGCATGGAGCGGACTTTTTGTCCGCAACCCTCAACGGCAGCAATTGCCGCCTCTGGATCCAACAGCGTCACCGCGCGTGCGGCTGCACCCTCTTGCGTGTTTTTAACAACCTGCATTTTCTCGTCTCCCCGCATTACAATGTTTAAGTTCAGTTGACTTCAAACTTGACATTTCCTGGCTACGGCAAAACAGGTTTGCGCCATCAAACGTTGATGTGCCGGTCCAGCTTATTCATAGGCGGTGCCGTTATCCCTGCACCCAAGGCAGGCCGGCGGCTTTCCAGC
>JAYTQI010000491.1:0-6286 GCA_043746825.1 Hyphomicrobium sp.
AGGCCAGGCACGACCGAGTCTGGATCAGCGCCTTTCTTGGTCAGGACTTCGCCGTGATAATTGGTCGGGATACCACCCATGTTGTAATGCACGGTCGGCAGAACTGGGATCGCCTGCCGCCGGAGATCAACGCCCGCGAAAACCTTGGCGCTCTCGGTGATTCCAGGCAGACGCTCGGCCAGGATCTTGGGGTCCAAGTGATCGAGATGGAGATAAATATGGTCGCTCTCCGCGCCCACGCCGCGGCCTTCGCGGATTTCAACGGTCATGGAGCGCGAGACAACATCGCGGGAGGCAAGATCCTTGGCGTGCGGGGCATAGCGCTCCATAAAGCGCTCGCCTTTTGAGTTGGTCAGATACCCGCCTTCACCGCGTGCGCCTTCGGTGATGAGGACGCCAGCGCCGTAAATGCCGGTTGGATGGAATTGTACAAACTCCATATCCTGCAGCGGCAGGCCAGCACGCAAAACCATCGCGTTACCGTCGCCTGTGCAGGTGTGCGCCGAGGTGCACGAGAAGTAAGCGCGGCCATATCCGCCGGTTGCAAGGATAGTCCGCTTGGCGCGGAAACGGTGCAGCGATCCATCTTCCAGGCACATAGCAACGACGCCACGGCAGGCGCCGTCTTGGTCCATCATGAGATCGATGGCAAAGTACTCGACAAAGAATTCTGCGGAGTGGCGCAGCGACTGGCCATAGAGTGTGTGCAGCATGGCGTGACCGGTTCGGTCAGCGGCTGCGCAGGTGCGTTGTGCGGGCGGGCCTTCACCAAAATCAGTTGTCATGCCGCCGAAGGGGCGCTGGTAGATCTTGCCATCTTCGGTGCGCGAGAAGGGCACACCGTAGTGCTCAAGCTCGTAGACGGCGTCTGGTGCATTGCGGCAGAGATATTCGATGGCGTCCTGATCTCCGAGCCAATCGGATCCCTTGACGGTGTCGTACATATGCCAGCGCCAATTGTCGGGACCCATATTCCCGAGCGCCGCCGCGACACCGCCCTGCGCCGCAACTGTGTGCGAGCGGGTCGGAAAGACTTTGGTGATGCAAGCTGTTTTGAGGCCAGCCTCAGAAGCGCCGAGCGTGGCGCGCAGTCCCGCACCGCCCGCGCCAACTACGACGACATCATAGGTATGGTCGGTCAGCGGATAAGCTCGGCCATTAACAGCTGGCGCAGCTGCGCCGTTTGTTTTGCTTTTTGCTGCGGACATTACGGCCTCAAGCTCCAAAGCTTATTTTTAGGACAGCGAAAACGCTGGCAAGAGCCACGAAACACGTGAAGAATGTGTTGAGCATGAGAAACCCGAGCTTCGCACCTTCGCCGTGAACGTAGTCCTCAATGATGGTTTGCATGCCAAGCCGCATGTGCAGCACGCCAGATAGGACAAGCGCCAACAGCGCGAGCGCCACGAGCGGATTGGCCAGCGTCTTTTTAACGGTCGCGTAATCGGAGCCGACCAGTGAGGCGATCAGATAAACCAGAAACAGGCCAAGAAAAACATTGGCCACGGCGGTGACGCGCTGTTTCCAGAAATGGTCCGCGCCTTGCTTGGCCGATCCTAGACCGCGGGTTATCTTTAAGGGTGTGCGCATTGCCATACTCACATCCCCCCGTGCTTTGACATCACGCTCAGCCAAATGCAGGCGGTCAATGCGAGCGACAGAATAATCGTGCCCCATGACAATTGATCAATGGTTTTGAGATCATAGCCGCGTCCTGTGTCCCATAGGAAATGCCGCAGACCACCCAGCATGTGATGCAGAAAGGCCCAGGTATAGCCGAGGAGAACAAGCTTGCCCGGCCACGAGCCAAGCAGACCCGAGACAAAGTTAAAATAGTCCGGGCCGGTAGCGGCGGCGATCAGCCACCAGGCGAGCAGCAGCGTGCCAGCGTAAAGCGCAACGCCCGTCAGCCGGTGGATGATCGACATCACCATGTTGATGAGCGGGGTATAAATCTGCAAGTGCGGTGAGAGCGGCCGGTTCGGCAGCTTTCCCCGCCCAGTATCGGTCTCTGTCATGGGCCGGTCTCTTGGAGTCACAGGTCTCTGACATCGGTTGTAGCGTCCAGTGGGGGGCAGGGCAATTTCTCAATTGCCACAGCACTTTTATGCTGCAAATCCGCAAATCTGGCTCAACTCAGCGCGCTTATGATCGCCTTACCGAGACGGTCACCGCTATCAAAAGCGTGTTCCGCGAGGCGGCCGAGGCACCAGTCGCCAGCAACGCCGACACGATGTTCAGTGGAAAACAAATAGGTTTCGCCCAAAGATTGATCAACCAAGCCGTGACGCCACAGATGCGCCGTCATGCTGGCGGGGCGGACGGGCGGCAATCCCAAGACGTGGCTGACTTCACCCCACAGCTCTTCAGCGACGACTTCGGGGTCGGTGTCTTCCGTTTCCCGGCTCCAAGTCGGCGACGCGTGAACGACAATGGTCTCGCCACGGGCGCTGCGGCCGGGCTTGGTATTGTTTCTAGCAATCCAGCGAATGACTTCCGACATATCGGAAAAGACGTCTTGATCAGGGAGTGTCTTTTCTTCCAGCCTGACCATGAGGGCCCAGCACGGCGCCATGCGGACTCGCGACAACGGTGCCGCCAACTCGTCAAGCTGGCCAAGCAGCAGACGTGCTTGTGGGGCTGGAACCGCAACGACGGCGACATTGAAGGGCCCAACCGATGTCTGATCCTCAAACCATACGTGCCAGCCCTTATCGATTTTCTCAAGCGTGTGAACTTTTCTGCCCGTGTGGATGCGGACACTTTCCGCCATAGGCCGCACCAGTGACGCCATGCCGGGCGTGCCGACGTGCCACGGCATCATTTGCCCGCCGCCCTCGTCGCCCCCCCTACTGGCGCGTGGCGTCCAACGCGCCGCGTAACCAAGACCAACCAGTTCATCGATATAGCTTTTGAAAGATGCCGAGCGGGCGGTGACGTATTGAGCACCGTGATCGAAGGTCTCAAGGCCTAACCGCGTCGTTGCCATACGGCCGCCGATGATACGGTCTTGCTCAAATACTTCGACAAAATAGCCCGCTCGCCGCATCGTGCGGGCGCACGAAAGGCCAGCCATACCGGCTCCAATGACCGCAGCTCGCTTTGTCACTTAAAATCCCGCGCAACCGTTACGGCCCAATTTAGGCTGGCCGCTTCTGAACGACATTTGCGCCGACTCAGATGGGCCATATTAACAGTTATGGCTAAGGGATTACAAAAGGGTTTAATGAATGCGGCTTCCCGCCCTGAAACTGGACACTCATTAAGTGGCCCACAATGCTCAGATCTCAAGTTTATTTTGCAACGATAACGCCGCATACAACGCGGGGGCCGGCAGCGCCATCGGGCTCGCTCTCATAATCGTCAGCCTTTGCCGAGATCACGATGGATGTTTTGTCTGTATCGAACAGCGTTTCCTCGGCATCCTTACTTAAAGTCAAGAATGGGCTGAGGACCTCGGCGACCACTGTGCCATCGGCCGATGCATAAATATTGGGCAGATCACCCGCCATCGGGCCCTCATCGTGCAGAAATCCGTGTTTGGCCCCAAGCGGATTGTAGATGCCGCCAGCGCTTGTGAGATCACCCTCGCACTTGCCTGTTTCGTGGACGTGCACAGCGTGCGGCCCAGGACTTAAGCCTTTGATCTCAAATTTAAGAAGCACGCCAGCCGTGGCTTCCGTGAGGATTATGGTGCCAGCATCCTTGCCGTCTGCCAATTTCATGGCCGCCATCGCCTTTTCGCCGATGGCGAAAGCCGTTTCCGTTGAGCATGCAAGGCCAGATATCATCGCCGACGCAATGATCACAAACCGGTTAAACGGCATACGCGAACTCCCCCTAGGTGAGCAGAGAATATATCTCAGCCGGAACCTGAGACCAGTGCCTGAGTCTTTTTCATCATCTATCGCTTAACGCGGCAACACGACCCAGGCGTCGAGATCAAGGACAACGCCTTCAGCATAGTCGCCGCCAGGCGTTTTGAGCGGAAATGCCGCACAATCCATATTTTTGACGCCAACCATGCGAATGCGCAGTGCACCAATGTCCTTGCGGACTGGAATCTCTGCCCGTTCAAGGACTTCGGACCAAGCATAGATGGTGTCACCTGCAAACGTCGGGGCGACGTGGCGGCCGCCATTGATCGCGGCCAAGTGAAAGGCATTAGCGAGACCGTTATACGACAGCGCCCGGGTCAAAGAGATGACCACGCCGCCGTAGACAATGCGCTTGCCGAACCGGCCTTTGGACTCCGTGTGCTGGTTGAAGTGCACCTTGGCGGTGTTTTGATAAAGCCGGGTCGCAATCTGGTGCTCAGCTTCCTCCAACGTCATGCCATCGACGTGGTCAATTTTCTCGCCCGCCTGATAGTCACCCCATTTGTGCGGCGAACCCGCGAGCGTCAAATCGTATTTAGTGGTGTCGAGCTTTGGCAATGCGGCCGCAAATTCGGCCGGATCAACGCGATCAGGAAGCGTTGGTACCACCGGTGCGGGCGATGGCGAGTTCTTTTCGCGCTTTCTCACCATCACCCAGCGGCAGTACTCAAGCACGACATCGCCTGCCTGATTGCGCCCGGTTGAGCGGACATAAACGGTGCCGGTTTCTTTGTTGGAATTCTCTTTCAGGCCTATGACCTCGGAGACTGAGCTAAGCGTATCGCCGGTATAGACTGGCTTCAAAAACCGGCAGCTGGCGTAGCCGAGATTGGCGATGGCATTGAGGGAAATGTCGGGTGTGGTTTTTCCGAACACGATGTGGAAAGTCAGCATGTCATCCAGCGGCGCGCGCGGATAACCTAGCGCCTTGGCGAAAACATCAGATGATTGCACGGCGAAGCGCGAGCCATAGAGCGCGGTGTAGAGCGCGGCGTCACCGTCAGTGACGGTGCGTGGCGTGGCGTGCGTTATGATTTGTCCGAAGCGGAAATCCTCGAAGAAATTTCCCATATTGGTCTTCGTCGCAGTCATCTTGATTAGCCCCTGTCGTTCGCAGTCGCGCACAGCACCTTGGGCGCGCCAGTTATTGCTAGCGTCGCTCTAGAGATTTCTATCTTTATGTTGGCAGGGGACCGCAACCCTTATTGTTGGCAGAGTGAGCGTTAACGGCCACAAAAGCGTTTAACAACGACACATTGCGTCAAACCACCGCCGAGCGACCAAGGCTGGCAGGTATGCGATCCGCCAGCTGGGCGCATGTGATGCAGGCCCTGGCTAAGGAGATATCCCCTTACGTCATCGATTTGCGGGCGAATACCGGCTTCCGCGATGGCAAGCGCTCCGCCTTTGCCGTAGGCCAAGCCTTGGCTAACCGCTTCGTCACAGCGGGCCGCGAGGGGGCGCGATGTCATGGACTGTTTGAGCGAACTACAACCGGCAACCAAGACGGTTGCAACGGCGGCAACAAGAACCGGGCTTAGCATAGTTGGGGCTACTCCGCTCTTGCCCCATCGCTGGTCTTGAATTGATCAGACCTGCGCCTCACCCCACCTAAGGTTTCATCCTGCCATCCCGGCCATTTCAAGGCCGGGCCGAGGCCATCGCGTGCTCAGATTTACACCTGAGTTAGAACCACGGCTCTTCAGTCCGGGACTTGCTGTTGATAGACCCCGCGATGGCAACAACCCGGCGCGCCATGACGAGGTGAAGCCGCTCGACCATCTTGCCTTCAACCGTGATGACGCCCTTTTTCTGATTTTGCGGGTCGTCAAACGATTTGATGATTTTGCGCGACCAGGAGATTTCCTCCTCGCTCGGGGAAAAAATCTGATTGCAGGGCGCGACTTGCGACGGGTGAATGAGCGTCTTACCGTCCATGCCAAGCGTCCGGCCGTGCTCGCATTCCGCACAAAAGCCAGTCTCATCCTTGAAGTCATTGTAGACGCCATCGATGACATCGAGGCCATATGCCCGCGCCGCAACCAGGGTCATGGCCAACCAGGGCACGACGGCAAAGCGATTGTTGGTTGAACGTGCCCGGCTTTCTTTCAAGAGATCGTTGGTGCCAAGCACTAGGCATGACAACCGGCTCTCCTGATCGGCCCCGCAGGCCGCAATTTCACGGGCATTGATGATGCCCATAGGCGTTTCTATCATGGCCCACAGGCGCACTTTGTCGGGCGCGCTCGTCGCCTTGACGACTTTGGCCGTACTGATGATGTCTCCCGGCTGCGAAACTTTCGGCACCAAAATGGCGTCGGGTTCCGCGGCTAGTGCCGCATGCAGATCCGCCATGCCCCACGGGGTTTCTAAGGCGTTGACGCGCAAGATCACCTCGCGCGCGCCGA
>JAYTQI010000492.1:0-2865 GCA_043746825.1 Hyphomicrobium sp.
GGACCGGCAGCCGGTTTGGCGGGCTCGGCCGGAGCGGCTGTTGGAGCGGGCGCATCAGCCGCAAAGCTTGCAGGCGCACAAAAAGCAAAAGCAGCAAAGGCAGCGGCGCGAATGGTCTTCGTCATCGTCATGTAACTTAAAACCTCGTCAAGGGGTTGTGTTTGGTTGCTTCTATAGCCTGTCTTTGAGAAGACAAACCGTGAAATCTTGGAGAGGTTAGGGCGAGCTATCCGGCAATGCGGGCCTCGATGGCTTTGAGCGCATCGCCAGCCTTTGCGCCGTCAGGGCCGCCAGCCTGAGCCATATCGGGCCGCCCGCCGCCGCCCTTGCCGCCTAATGCTTCCGCGCCCACTTTAACCAATTCAACCGCGCTCCAGGATTTAACCAGATCATCGGTGACGCCGACCGCGAGGCCAGCCTTACCGTCTTCGGTGACGCCGACGACCGCGACGATGCCGGAGCCGACCTGCTTTTTGCCGTCATCAATGAGGCCGCGCAGGTCTTTCGGGTTCAAACCCTGCACCGTGCGCGCCAGAAGTTTGACGCTACCAATAGTCTTGATCGCATCGCCCGAGGTTTGACCATTCGCGGTTGCGCCACCACCACTGAGTGCGATCTGGCGCTTGGCATCGGCGAGCTGCTTATCGAGCGCCTTCTTTTCTTCAACCAGCGCTTTTAAGCGTTCGATGAGGTCATCGGGGCGTGTGCGGAGTAAGTTGGCCGCCTCTTTGATCCGATTGTCTTGTTCAACAAGATAGGCGCGTGCGCCCTCACCTGTCAGGGCTTCGAGGCGGCGCACGCCAGCCGCACTTGCGCCTTCAGCCACAACTTTGATCAGGCCAATGTCACCGGTGCGTTTGACGTGGGTGCCGCCGCACAACTCAACCGACCAGGCTTTGTTAGCGCCAGGTTTTGTGCCACCCATGGCAACGACGCGGACTTCTTCGCCATATTTTTCGCCAAACAACGCCATGGCGCCAGAGGCGCGCGCGTCATCGAGCGCCATCAGGCGCGTTTCAACGGGCGTGTTTTCGATCAGCACCGCGTTAGCCATATCTTCGATGGCTTTAATCTCATCCGCGTTCATCGGCTTGGTGTGGGAAAAGTCAAAACGCAGTCGATCCGGCGAAACCAGCGAGCCCTTTTGCGCGACGTGAAGCCCAAGAACCTGACGCAAGGCTTCGTGCAATAAGTGAGTCGCGGAGTGATTGGCGCGGGTGGCCGTGCGGCGCGCGTGATCGACGATGAGTTCGACAGCATCACCGGCTTTGAAGTGGCCGGATTCGACTTTTCCCACATGCACAAACAAATCGCCGAGTTTCTTTTGCGTTTCCGTGACGCGGAACAACGCGCCATTTGGGCCTTTAATGACGCCGGTGTCGCCAACTTGGCCGCCGCTCTCGCCATAAAACGGCGTTTGATTGAGGATGAGCGCGCCCTCGTCGCCGGATTTCAATTCGACAGACTCTTTGCCGCCCTTGACGATAGCTGCAACCACGCCTTCCGCGATCTCGGTATCATAGCCGAGGAATTCGGTCGCGCCGGTTTTTTCCTTGATCTCAAACCAAACCGTTTCTGTCGCCGCTTCGCCCGAGCCTTTCCAGGTGGCCTTGGCGGCTTCCTTTTGTTTTTTCATTGCCGCATCGAAGGCCTTGGTATCAACCGCAATGCCACGCGGGCGCAGCGCGTCTTCGGTGAGATCGAGCGGGAAACCGAAGGTGTCGTAGAGTTTGAACGCGACATCGCCCGGGAACACGGCGCCTTTGGAAAGTTTGCCCGACGCATCCCCCAACAACTTCAAACCGTTTTCGAGGGTGTTCTTGAATTTCGATTCTTCCAGTTTCAGCGTTTCAGTAATGAGCGCTTCGCCACGCGCCAGTTCGGGAAACGCCGCACCCATTTCGCGCACAAGTGCGGGTACCAGGCGGTACATCAGCGGCTCTTTGCAGCCCAACTGATGGGCGTAACGCATGGCGCGGCGCATGATGCGCCGCAGTACGTAACCGCGGCCTTCGTTGGAGGGCAGCACACCGTCTGCGATTAGGAAACTGGTGGCGCGTAAGTGATCGGCAATGACGCGGCGCGCTGGAATGACATCGACATCTTTAGGCGCATCACCCGCGCCTAGCTTGCGGCATTCGTCCTGAATTGTATCGATCAGATGCTGGAACAGATCGATCTCGTAATTGTTGTGCTTGCCCTGCAAGACGGCGGCGACGCGCTCGAGCCCCATGCCGGTATCGATCGAAGGTTTGGGCAGCGGCCTTCTCAGTCCGGGCTCAACTTGCTCAAATTGCATGAACACGAGATTCCAGATCTCGATAAAGCGGTCGCCGTCAGCGGCCGCAGAGCCGGGCGGGCCGCCGGGGATCTTGTCGCCGTGGTCGAAGAAGATTTCCGAGCACGGCCCGCATGGGCCGGTGTCGCCCATGGCCCAGAAATTGTCAGACGTTGGGATGCGAATGATTTTGTCATCGCTAAGCCCGGCAACTTTCTTCCAGATTTTGTGCGCGTCATCGTCGTCGTGATAAACGGTCACGAGCAGGCGCTTTTTGTCTAAGCCATACTCCTTGGAGATCAGGTTCCAGGCCAGTTCAATGGCGCGGTCTTTGAAGTAATCGCCGAAGGAAAAGTTACCGAGCATCTCAAAGAAGGTGTGGTGGCGCGCGGTGTAACCGACGTTGTCGAGGTCGTTATGTTTGCCGCCTGCCCGCACGCACTTTTGCGAGGAGGCAGCGCGGGGAATGGCACGGGTTTCCTGGCCGGTAAAAACGTTCTTGAATTGCACCATGCCGGCGTTGGTGAACATCAAAGTCGGATCGTTGCGCGGCACCAGGGGGGATGAGGGCACAACCTCGTGGCCAT
>JAYTQI010000493.1:0-2830 GCA_043746825.1 Hyphomicrobium sp.
CAACGATGACAGGCGCTAGTCCCCGGCAGACGGTTTCAACCTCGGGTAACTCGGGCATGGGCCTCTGATAAATCAAAATTAAAGAACACACCCTGCCACCATAGCGTGCTGACCGCTGAACGGCTATCTTTGTGCCATGGAACAACCGGCTTCAAAGACGTCTCCCCCGCAGACCTCGTTTGGCTTTCGCGATGTACCCGAAGCTGAGCGTCAGGGTCTGGTCAATCAGGTTTTCGCGTCAGTGGCCGAGCGCTACGACCTTATGAACGACCTGATGTCGGGCGGCCTGCACCGGCTCTGGAAGGGTGACTTCATCGCCTGGCTCAACCCGCCGCGCGGCGATCAGGCGTTCCGATTGCTCGATGTCGCGGGCGGCACCGGCGATATCGCGATACGTTTCGCCAAGTCGAGCGGCCCTAACGCAACGGCCACAGTCTGCGATATCAGCCCGGAGATGCTCAAAGTCGGCCAGCGCCGCATCGAAGATGCCGGCCTGAGTAACCGCATCACCTGCATCGAGGGTAATGCTGAGGCTCTACCCTTCCCTGATAAATCGTTCGACGCTTACACAATTGCGTTTGGCATCCGCAACGTCACTCACATCGATCAGGCTTTGCGTGAAGCCTATCGCGCCTTGAAGCCGGGCGGGCGGTTTATGTGCCTGGAATTCTCCGAATGCCAAGTGCCAATCCTCGACCGGCTGTATGAGTTTCACTCGTTCGAAATCATCCCGCGCCTCGGCCAATTGACCGCCGGAGACCGCGAATCGTATCAATATCTCGTCGAGAGCATTCGCAAGTTTCCGCGCCAAGAGGTATTCGCGGACATGATCCGTAAGGCGGGCTTTGCGCGCGTCAGCTATCGCAACTTGACCGGCGGGGTCGCCGCCATGCACTCGGGTTGGAAAATCTGAGCCGCGCCGCCGCTGCACTACTCGATTGACCTCCCGCAACGGATCATCATACCCTCCCTCAGGGGCCGCGGCCCCTGGGAAACATCTTCGAGGGGAGACAGGTCATGAAATCCATTCGTCTGGCTTCAATTTCAGTCGTTGCGTTGATGGCGTTCGGAATGACAAGCGCCAATGCAGGTTGTGTATCCAAGGGCGCGGTGGCAACCGCTGGCTCTGACAAAGACGCCAAATGGTACGCTCTAGAAACAATGGTGCAGGCCGTGAGCTGGGGCCTGTGGCCGGGCTTCCTGCAAAACGGCAAAGTTGAAGGCTACAACGTCACCAACGAGCACTACAGCTGCAAGCCCGACGGTGGCCAGGTTACTTGTCACGGCCGGGCAACCTTCTGCACCAAAGGCAAGGTTTGATTTTCAACCGCTGCCTTTAACGATTTCGAGATGGCCAGCCTTCAAACGCTGGCCATTTTCTTATTTCGCCTTGCCAAAGCAACGCCCTCTCAACCCTGCTTCGACAGCGCGCTTGACCGCGCTCAGGGGCTAGGCAATGTGCGATTGTAGAACAGCATCCTGGAGTTCAATCGCGACGCCATGGCCGGAGCCTTAACGAACAGCTTGAGGCTCATGCGCGCGGGGATTGTTCTTGCCCAGCATGGCGTGCGCTTTGTTCCCAAGGGCATGACCGTGCCGCTGCCGCTGAAACTGGCGCGGGCAGCGACATTGCCGCTCCGCATCGTCATGGCGCCGTTCCGCTGGGGTAAACCCAAAGAGACCCGCGTCGCCTCAGCGCTAACGCAGCTCGGACCGAGCTACATCAAGCTCGGGCAATTCTTGGCAACACGCGCCGACGTGATTGGCCCCGAACTCGCCGCTGATTTGAGCCACCTGCAAGACAAGCTGCCGCCCTTTTCAATGCAAGAAGCGCGCGTGGCTGTGGAGCAGGCGCTTGGCGGTAAGCTCGAAGATCATTTTGTCGAATTTGGCCCGCCTGTTGCGGCAGCCTCCATCGCGCAAGTTCACAAGGCGGCAGTCGTCGATGGTGGCATACGCAAAACCGTGGCTGTAAAAATTCTCCGCCCCAATGTTGAAAAGCGATTCAAGCGCGATCTCGACAGCTACTATTTTGCAGCGCAAATGATTGAGCGCTTTCACGCACCGGCGCGGCGTTTGAAGCCTGTCGCCGTTGTCGACAACCTGAAACACACCACCAATCTAGAGATGGATTTGCGCCTCGAAGCGGCGGCGATCTCAGAGATGGCCGGCAACATCGGCGCGGACGAAAATTTCCGCGTTCCAACCGTTGATTGGCGGCGCACAGCTAAGCGCGTGTTGACGCTGGAATGGATCGACGGCACGCCGATCGCAGATCGTGACACCTTGCGCGCCCGTGGTCTCGATCTCGAAGCCCTTGGCCTCACCGTGCTGCGCACATTCCTGCGCCACGCCATGCGCGACGGCTTCTTTCACGCTGACATGCACCAGGGTAATTTATTTGTTGGTCAAGACGGCAAGATCGTCGCTGTTGATTTCGGCATCATGGGCCGCTTGGGGCCAAATGAGCGCCGGTTCCTCGCCGAAATTCTGCACGGCCTGATCACCCGCGACTATACCCGCGCCGCCGCCATTCATTTCGAAGCTGGCTATGTGCCAAAAACAATTCGTATCGAGGAATTTTCGCAGGCCATGCGCGCCATTGGCGAGCCCATTCATGGCCGCACGGCGGAAGAAATCTCGATGGCTGATCTCTTAGGCCAGCTGTTCGCCTACACTGACGTCTTTGACATGGAGACGCGGCCTGAGTTGATCCTGCTGCAAAAGAGCATGGTCATTGTGGAAGGCGTGGCGCGCAGTCTCGATCCATCACTCAACGTCTGGACAGCCTCCGAGCCCGTAGCGCGCGAGTGGGTGGAAGCCAATCTCG
>JAYTQI010000494.1:0-6194 GCA_043746825.1 Hyphomicrobium sp.
TGGAACAGAAAACGTTGCAACCTATCGACAACCCGTTCGGTGCAAGGGTGTCACCTATGTCTTAGGTACGATCCGTTACCCATCTGTCCGGGTCGGACAAGCTGCGGCCTGGCGGAGACGGAGGGATTCGAACCCTCGATACACCTTTCGGCGTATAACGCTTTAGCAAAGCGCCGCCTTCAGCCACTCGGCCACATCTCCAGTCCAGCGAAGCACCCGTATAGATGCGGGACATTACTAAAGCAAGATCAGGCTTCGACGGCCCCGGACAGACCCTTGCAGCCTCGACCAGCCCCGTCTCTTCCTGCTACAGTTCGCTTGGGTGCGATTGAAGAATCGATGCGCGAATTTGGCAATTTGATGGGAAAAAGGGCCATGGCAGCTAATTTCAACAGTCGGGTTTGTGTGCGGACTGCAGCAATTTCGGCCTGCCTCACGCTGACAGTGACACCCGGTTCCGCCTTGGATCTTTGCGTGTCGTGTGAGGGACCGGCGGTCCATTACAATTGCAGGCTCGATACGCCGTTCGCAAATGCCCGCGATCTGCGCTTGCAACTCATATGCATCACCGAACTGGCGCACGGCGGCGGTCACGCCAGCTGCGCCGTCGATAAAGCGCAACAAAACCCATGCCCTGGTGAGACCAAAGTCATCGCCGCACCGGCTGGCGAAATCATGCCGAAAGCAGCCGCCGTACCGCCAGCGGCTCCGGCTCCAGATGCGGCGAAAACCGCGCCTGCGGCACCAGCAGCGACGCCGCCGCCGAGAGCTGCGGAAACGGCAGCGCCAAAGCCTGAGGCTCCACCCAAAACTGTGCAGGAAATGGTCGAAAAAAGCGCCGCCAACACAGGAAAAAATCTGGAAGGCGCGGGCACGGCCGTCAAGGATGCGGCGAAATCAACCGGCAGCACGCTTGAAAAGGCTGGTGCTGCCGTCGGCAACGCGGCCAAGAAAACCTGGCATTGTCTCGCCACCCTGTTTGGCGAGTGCTGACGAGTTAACAGGCGCGCCTTAGTGGACGCGCAGCCACTCACGGGCCAGCTTTTGTGCTTTCGCGATATCAACCTTGGCCATCTCGCGCGAGAGTTCCAGGCGATAATGCTTGGCTTCGTCGTTGCCGCGGATAGCCGCCAAGTTGAACCACTTGTGGGCTTCAACGAGGTTCACATCGACATCGCGCCCCGAGCAGTAGATCAGACCGAGTTCGAACAGCGCGTCTGGCTGGCCGCCCTGGGCTGCGTACTCGATGGTGTCACGCGAGGAAAAATCTATTCGCGCCATAGTTGGTACTCCACTTTCAAACTCAACGAGGCGGTGTCAGGGGCTTGAAAAGCACATCTCTGATCGTCTCTTACACGCTGCCGGAACCCCGGCTTGGCTGGCTTAACGATCTCAGTGTCAGGATGAAAATTGGTAAATTGCAAAGCGAATTCATTGCAATAGATCACTAATGTGTATTGAGAGAGTGAGAGAAATTGCCTTACTAAGAGACGTTCATTCCGCAATCGTATGGCTGCAAACCGTTTGTTAATAGGACCGGCAACCTTTGCCTAACCATGGCGAGAGAAAGCCTCCACACCGACATTTTAGCGGCCACGCCACCATCGTTCAGAACGGGTTCATCGCCACGCCGCTAACGTGACATCCATCGGACCGCAAGTTGCCGGGTTCGGCGGCGGACGAGGCTGAGGGCCTCCTTAATATGGGGGCAAATATTGGGGCACGACAATGCGCTGGATGTTCGCCACGGTTGCAATGGCTGGTCTGGGTATGAGCCTGCAGGGTTGCGCCGAAACTGTTGATCCCTCGCCGTCTTACTTAGGCTTCGCGCCGCCCATTGTTGATGACGCAACTGCCAAGCCGGTGACCAAACCCAGCACATCCACCAGCCATGTTTCGTCTAACAAAGTATTGGGCGCTATGGCCTTCCAAAAGACCACCGGGCGTACGGTTGACCCGGGCCGCTTATCAGAGAACCGCTAGCCACTCACGCATTCGTGCGGGCGCCCTCAACAGCGCCAAGCGCCATGCCACGCTGGACAGCGGGCCTTGCGCCAACCCGTTGTAGCCAGCCTTCAATGGCGGGGAAATCTGCGATGTTCAGCCCGGCATCACGCCATCTCAAAATCCAAGGATAGCTGGCGATATCAGCAATCGAATAGTCACCTGCGAGATAGCGCTGGTTTTTGAGTTGCCGGTCCATGACGCCAAACAGGCGTGTCACTTCTTTGCTGTAGCGCTCGATGCCGTAGGGCACTTTCTCAGGCGCATACTTCAGGAAATGCAAGGCTTGGCCCATCATTGGCCCGAGGCCGCCAACTTGCCAGAACAGCCATTGATCAACATCTGCGCGTTTGCGCTCGTTGATCGGATAGAACTTTTCCGACTTGCGGGCGAGATATTGCAGGATGGCCCCGGACTCAAAAATTGCCAACTCATTGCCATCGGGCCCGTCCGGGTCGATGATGGCTGGCATCTTATTGTTGGGCGAGATCTTCAGAAATGCGGGTTCAAATTGCTCGGCCGCGTTGATGTTGAGGTAATGCACGTCGTAGGGAAACCCTGTCTCCTCCAGCATAATCGCAATCTTGAAGCCGTTTGGCGTTGGCCAATAGTAAAAGGTAATCGCGTCTTCCGACATCACTATTCCTTTGAGACCGGGCCACTTAAGGGGTTAGAATAATCGAGCCGGTCGTTTTGCGCGCCTCAAGATCCTGGTGGGCGCGCGCTGCGTACTTCAGCGGATAGGTGTGATTGACGGCGATTTTGAGTTTTCCCGTTGTCACCATTTGGAAAAGATCATTGGCATTGGTAAGCAAATCCTCTCTGGTCTCGGTGTAGGCGAAGAGCGAGGGGCGCGTCACAAACAGCGAGCCTTTGAGCATATTGAGCTCAAATGGGGGCACCGGGCCTGAGGCATTACCGAAAGAAACCAGGAGACCTTTAGGCTTTAAGCAATCGAGCGAGCCTTGAAAGGTATCCTTGCCGATAGAGTCATAAACGACGTCGCAACCCTTGCCGTCCGTGATCTCTTTGACGCGCGCAACAAAGTCTTCGGACATATAATCGATGACGTGTGTACAGCCGCTGGCTAGAGCCAGATCGGCCTTTTCTTTTGACGAGACCGTGCCGATCATCGTTGCGCCCAGCGCCTTGGCCCATTGGGACGCCATCAAACCGACGCCGCCCGCCGCCGCATGAAACAGCAGAGTTGTTTCTGGACCAACCTTGTAGGTCTCTCGCAGCAGATAGCGGACCGTCATGCCTTGCAGCATCATGGCGGCACCTGTCTCATAGGCTATTGCATCGGGAAGTTTGACGAGCCGGTTCGCGGGCGCGAGGCGCTCTTCGGCATAGCCACCTGGGCAACTTGCATAGGCGACGCGGTCGCCGACTTTGAGATCGGTGACGTTAGCACCAACGTCAGTGACCTCGCCTGCGCCTTCTAAGCCAAGGACGGCGGGGAGCGCGGGCAACTTGTAGAGCCCGGTGCGCTGGTAGGTGTCGATATAATTGATGCCGATAGCTTTTTGCCTGAGCCGGACTTCGCCGGGACCCGGTTCGTCGATGTCGACCTCGTCGTACTGCAAAACCTCGGGTCCGCCGTATTGATGGATACGAATCGCACGCGGCATATGGCTACTCCTCATGTAACGCCTGCCCGCAATTGTAGGGGCCTTCCGCGAATCCGTTAAGATGGCAAATGAGCTATCCCAAGGGGAACGCACGGTTGCCACGAGGCCGCCATGCTCGCCTTCTAGGGGCTCAGGGTAATAGTTTTTCGGGGCGCGGCGGGATAGCTCACATATGTCGATCAAAATAGCGGGCGCGATATTACTGCTCGGGGCCTTAAGTGCCTTTAGCGGTTGCTCAAATTCTCCTTCGGCTGACTCAACGCCGCGGCTAGGGCTGTCCTGCGTCGATGATTCGAGCCATTGCATCAGTCAGCGCGAGAAGGCGTTTGATCAGCTGATGGCGGACAAATCCCGCAGTTGGGTCAAACAGCCTGCAACGCCTGAGGCTTACGCGTCTGGTGTGAGGCTTTTTGCGCTTAACAAGAAGCGCAAGGAACTTTCGTGCGACGAACTGGCTTCAGGTAAGCGTGAGGCTGAGGCGGGCCCAGGGATTTTGCGCAGTGCCAATAGCGCGCGTCTTACCCCTGCCCAGGTTTCCCGTGGCGCCATGCTGGCTGGCGAAGTCAGCCGCGATCTGGCGAAGGAATATGACAAGCGCTGCAAAAGGACTTGATCCGCAATAGTCCTTCCCTATTTGGGTGAGCAAAGGCACGGTAGATTGTAACCAGCTGCCAGAGCTCACCAAGCCAACAGAAAGTGCAACCATGACCGTGCAGGACATTGTTCAGCCGATTGTCGATTTCGTCCGCGTGCACGAATCTTGGGCGGCGCCCATCGCTTTTGGCGTCTCATTCGCGGAAAGCTTTTGCTTCTTGTCACTGTTATGGCCGGGCACAGCCATCCTCATTGGTATTTCGGCCCTGCTGGCTGCGGGCGGTGTCGGTTTTGACGTCATGTGGCCAGCGGTCGTTGCAGCAGGCTTGGGCGGTGCGCTTGGCTACGCCGTGTCGTATTGGCTAGGACTTTACTACAAAGACGAAATCGCCAATATCTGGCCGTTCACCCGATATCCCGACATGATCCCGCGCGGCAAAATTTTCTTCGACAATTGGGGCGCGCTTGGTGTGTTCTTTGGCCACTTTTTTGGGCCTGTCCGCGCGGTCATTCCGGTCGTGGCGGGCATGTATCACATGAAGCAGCTGCCATTCCAGCTCGCCAATATCACCTCGGCGTTCTTGTGGGCTGCGGGTGTCATTGCGCCGGGATATTTTGGCATGCAGTGGATGCTGCACTGATGCACCTTGAGACGGTGGCGCTTGCCATTGATCATATCTTCGCCTAGACGGAGGCTAATTCTGTGCGTCGAGGCCCTTAAGCCCGGACGCTCTTGCCAATCCAACACTCCGGGTGCCCGATGCCTAAGACCTCATTGAAGAATATCCAGGTCCAGAAGAAGAAAGCCAAACGCGTCATTCCGCGCGCCAAGGTCACCCGCATTCAGGGCAACACCGCAGCGGTTCGCAAGCGCCTGAAAAAACTGGCTGGCAAAGCGCGGTCAGCGAAGAAGGCCTAATCGCCGCCTGACCAAAGGGCCGCGATCCAGGTCTCCTCATTTCGCCGTATCGGCGGTATAGGAGACAGAAGTGCTCAATAAAATCGATAGGTCCGGACTTTACCCGCCATCGGTGACCCCGTCAGCGCGCGCCTTGCCGTTGTGGATGACGCTGACGCGCTTTGTCAGCAATCCTCTGCGCTCGATTCCGCGTGCCGTCTACGATGAGCCGATTGTCACGTATGGGCGCAAGCGCCCGCTGGTTGCCTGGGTGACAGGGCCAAGCTTGCTCGAGCAAATTCTCGTCAAGCAAGCCGATCTTTTTGTCAAAACCCGGCTCGACAAGCGCGTCCTGCGTCCCGTCGTTGGTGAAGGATTGCTGACAGCTGACGGCGATCATTGGCGCTGGCAACGCAAATTGGCGAGCCCGCTGTTTCGGCCCAACGATGTATTGGGCTATGTTCCAACCATTGTTGAAGCGGCCCATGAGCAGATCGCGCGTTGGCGTAGCAAAGGCCGCGAACACATCGCGCCTATCGACGAGGACATGACCGAGACAACGTTTGCCGTGATCGCACGCACCGTGCTGGCTGGCATCGATGAGGGCGAGGGGTCCGCCATCAAACGCACGGGGCGGGCCTACATCGATCCAATCATGTGGTCTGTTGCTGCGGCCCTGATGCTATGGCCAGAACACCTTTGGCGCCCCGGAAAGCGCAAGATGGACGCCGCCGCCGCCGAGGGCCGCGCCGTGGTGCAGCGGCTGCTCGACAAGCGTCGCGCGGCCGGCGCAAGTGGCGATGATCTGGTTGCCCGCATGCTTGCCGCCCGCAATCCCGACACGGGCGAGGCCATGACGGACGAGCAACTGATTGATAATCTCGCCACGTTTCTGCTCGCTGGCCATGAGACGACAGCAAAGACCCTAACCTGGACGCTCTACCTGCTCGCCCGCGCGCCTGAATGGCAGGAGCGGGTTCGGGCCGAAGTTGCCGCGGTCACCGGCGGGCGGGCGCTCACGCCTGATGACATTGCAAAACTCCCCATCACGCAACGCGTTTTGAAGG
>JAYTQI010000495.1:0-6192 GCA_043746825.1 Hyphomicrobium sp.
CTTTCCAGCAACCCGGTAGAGAACGCCACGGAACCGGTCCATTATTGACAAAACGGGGTGAGCAACTTTGTCGATGAGCGCCAATTCCGCGGCCCGGTCATAATTTTCAAAGAAAGCCCACGAGAATGGATGCGTATAAGTGTGGCTCGCAACCTCAACATTGCTGAGCGCAAATAGTCTCTTGGCGCTGTCACGCCCTGAGTCCATTCCTCCCAGCTCTGGCAAAGCATCGCCAGCAATCAGTCCGACAGTGACGGGCAAATCTGGATAAGGCTCTATCGCCTCGCGCCGGATGACGTCGGCGGCTGAAACTTGGGCTTCCCGGTAGCTTTCGATTTCAGAAACGTTGTTCCAGCCATCCCCATCGATATGACTGAAGTACATGCGCCGGCCCGAGAGTGTCGTGACGTCGGGGATAGGAAAGCGCTCCTCACCCAAGGCCTGTTTGAAAAACAGGAACGGATTTACGATCCAGCGCACCTTGTCGGTTGTGGCGTCGTAATAGATGGTGAATTCATCCGAGACGTAGCCGCCGCCAGGGCTCGTTGATATGAGAACGGATGTTAGCTCCCGCTCAGGCTCGGGCACACTGGCGGCAAGATGAATACGAGCCGCAGCGGACAAGGCTTCGACCACTCTGAACCCTGGCAAGGCTTTATCGATCTTGCGCTCGAAGCCTGCCATCTCGGCATTGATGATGCTGATCTTGGCCTTGTGGGTAACATTGACGTACTGATCGACAGGTTTCAGCCCGAGGCGGCTGAAAATGCGGGCGACAGTCTCTTCCGACCCTGGCGGCTCGTTGGGCGCTAATTCCGCGAGACACGCCAGCCTCAGCCCCTTGGCAGTCGCCGCGTCCAGCCAGTTCAAATACCGGCGTGGGTCGGCCATCGGCTCGATGAGCCAACTGACGGCGCCCCGGAACCGGTTGAGTTCGTCGCCAGACGGCAAGGCGCCGTTGACGTCAACAAAAACCAACTTGTAGCCTAGCCAATTCAGCGGCAATTCGGCTAACCGGTGCATACGGCTGGCAGCTGGCGTCTTTTCATGCCGGCTATCGTACAGCGCCAGAACCTCGCGCCGGACCGGCCGGCTCGAGAACTCAACATCAATGGCGGCGGCTGGCCCCGCGCACAGCCACGTTGCTAGTGCCACAACAGCCCAAAATCCGGTCAAGAAATTCAGTCTCAGGCGCACGGGGTGCGGTCGCTCCGGTTCTAGGGGCCAACTTCCCGGGGTCTGATCGAACCGCCAGGGCAGGCTCAGGTTGTGTACAAAACGCTGTTTGGCAGCGCCAGTTCTCTTGTGCCTTATTCGCTGCAATCCAAAAACGGCTTCCGTGAGGACGGGGGATGGGATTGCAATTCTTTCACCAATACATACTTTCCCGTGGCGGTGGTGTCTTGATCTGGTGAGCGACCTGCCCGTATCATAACCATGCGCGGCCCAAGGGGGCCGGAGGGCCGTGACGAATGACGGAGCAGCAAAAGAAGTTTCCTGAGTTTTACGTCACCGCTCCACAGCCGTGCCCTTATCTTCCGGGCCGCCTTGAGCGGAAGCTGTTTACGCATTTGACCCACGACAAGCCCCACGAACTTGTTGATCGTTTGCTGACAAGCGGATTCCGGCGCAGCCAGAATATCGCTTATGTCCCCTATTGCGAAGGCTGCCAAGCCTGCGTCTCGGTACGTGTGCTGGTCAATGAGTTTGAGCCTGACAAGTCGATGCGCCGCATCACTGCTAAAAACCGCCAATTGGTCGCGCGCCGCGTGGCGCCTGAGCCGACATCTGAACAATTCCGTCTGTTCCGCACGTACATCGATGCCCGCCACAGCGATGGCGGCATGGCCGACATGTCGGTGCTCGACTACCGCATGATGGTTGAAGATAGCGTTATCGATACGTTTTTGACCGAATACCGCGAAAAGCCTGAGGGCGCCCGAGATCTCGACATCGCGAACTGGCCGCTCAAAGCCGTGTCGCTATGTGACCGTCTCTCAGACGGCGTCTCTATGGTCTATAGTTATTACGATCCCGCAGACGCCAATCTCAGCCTTGGCACCTACATGATTCTTGATCACATCGAATTCACGCGCCGTATCGGACTGCCCCATCTCTATCTCGGCTATTGGATCGAGGGTTCGCGCAAGATGGCTTACAAGGCGCGCTTTGGACCGCAAGAGCGGCTCGGCACCGACCATTGGGAACGGGTGGAGCCTGAAAAGTAGATTCCTACTTCCAAAGCTCGCTGTCGATTTTTTCAAACATATGGGTCCACTTCTGGGTCTGGGTTTCAACCAGAACCTTCATGCGGGCCCGCAACTCCAGCAGCAGTGCGCAATCGGGCTTTTTGGCGTTGGCTCCCTCTTGCCCCATCGTCGAGATGGCTGAGAGAAGTTCATCGGTTTTTTGATCGTATTCGACGGTCTTGTCGTCGCGCACAAACGGCGCCGCTTCAGTCAAAAACTGATCCTGGCCCCAGCCGCGTTTGGTTTTCAATTGCCGGAGCTTGTCTTGGAACGCTGGCTTATTCTTGGTGTTGAGCTGACGCAGTCCGGCTGCCGCCTCCTCCACGACAGCTTCAAATTCAGATTTTGAGCAGGCTGGATCCTGTGCAAAAGCTGGCAACGGCCATAAAAGCACGCTGAGGCAACCAGCCCCCGCCATTCCCCACCTCTTTGCGATCCCCTTCATGCTCCAAGTCCTAGCCTTGGGCTTAACCTGCGACAAGCACCCAAGGGCACCGCTCCCCGCCAAAATCGCCCGCACATACCCCGGAGGTCTAATATCTGGCGTTAAAATGCCGGACCGAACTTATTGGATCGCGGGAATCCCTTTGGCGCTAAGCGGCCAGCTTGTGCCCGCTCACCCGCCCAGTCTCGCAATTCGCTCCAGGAGAGCGTGAAGGTCCGCCCAGCACTGTCGAGCCAGGTTAGTCCCTCGGATTTCTTGAAAACGCGGGCATCAGAGAGGGCACCATCTTTGAAGCGTTGCAGGATGACGCCCTTGCCGCGTGTCATCTCATTCACTTCGTCAAGTTTGAACACCAGCATTTTGCGGTTTTCGCCAATGGTCGCGACGTAGTCGCCCTCTACCGGCACCACGATGCGGGCTTCCTCGGGCTCCGTGATATTTAGGATCTGCTTGCCTTTTCGGGTCGAGGCCACGACTTCGTCTTCGGGCACGATGAAGCCGTATGATCCCGTGGATGCGACAAGCAGCTTGCGGGCCGGATCGTGGACAAAGATTTCCGTGAAGTCGTGGTTTTCTTCCAGATCAACCATCAGCCGCACAGGTTCGCCGTGGCCGCGCCCGCCGGGCAATTGACTGGCCTCCAGCGTAAAGAACTTACCATTAGTGGCGAATAGAATGAGCTTGTCAGCGGTAGAGGCTATAATCGCGCGCTTGAGTTCATCGCCCTGCTTGAATTCAAGTTTCGCCAGATCGTCCTGATGGCCTTTGAGCGTCCGGATCCAGCCTTTTTCAGACAGGATGACGGTGATCGGTTCTTTCTCGACAAGTGCTGCATCGAGATCGATATCAATATCTGGGGCGTCGGCAAACGTGGTGCGGCGGCGGCCTAGGGGAGTCTTTTTTGAATAAGTATCGCGCGTGGCTTTGACTTCTTCGGTGATGCGCTCCCACTGCATGTCGTCGGATTTGAGGAGCTGCTTGATCTCGCGGCGCTCTTTGGTAAGCTTGTCATGCTCGGCTTTGATCTCGACTTCTTCAAGTTTGGAGAGTGACCGCAGGCGGAGGTTTAAGATTGCTTCAGCCTGAACATCGCTCAACTTAAATTTGGCGATCAGTTTGGCCTTGGGATCATCCTCGCGGCGGACGATGCGGATGACTTCATCAATATTGAGATAGGCAATCAGATAGCCGTCCAAGACCTCAAGCCGGTGCTCGATTTTCTTAAGACGGAATTCTGAGCGGCGCACCAGCACTTCGATGCGGTGCTCAAGCCATTGCGAGAGCACCTCGCGCAGGCTCAGCACGTTCGGAATTTGTCCGGCCGAGAGGACGTTCATATTGAGGCCAAAGCGGACTTCAAGCTCCGTGGCGCGGAACATGCTTTCCATAAGCAGGACAGGATCGATGATACGAGTTTTAGGTTCAAGGATCAGGCGGATTTCTTCGGCACTTTCATCGCGCACATCGCCGAGTAGCGGCAGCTTTTTCTCGGTCATCAGTTCGGCTATTTTTTCGACCAATTTGGCCTTCTCAACCTGATATGGAATTTCGGTGATGATGATCTGATAGCCGCCACGGCCTGTGTCTTCTTTTGCCCATTTTGCGCGCAGCCGGAAGCCGCCACGGCCTGTCTTGTAGGCTTCGAGAATTTGTTCACGCGGCTCGACCAGCACGCCGCCCGTTGGGAAATCCGGCCCTGGTACCATCTCAACCAGTTTTTCAACCGTGGCGTTGGGGTGCTTGATGAGATGCAGAAGCGCCTGACACAACTCGTCAGCGTTATGCGGCGGGATGTTGGTCGCCATGCCGACCGCAATGCCAGACGAGCCGTTCGCCAGCAGGTTTGGGAAGGCGGCGGGGAGCACAACAGGCTCTTGGACGCGGCCGTCATAGTTGGGCCGGAACGCGACCGTGTCTTCGTCGATGCCCTCTAAAATATCGGCCGCCACTTCGGTCATGCGGGCTTCGGTGTAGCGCTCTGCGGCTGGCCTATCGCCATCGATATTGCCGAAGTTGCCCTGGCCATCAACGAGGGGATAGCGGACCGCGAAATCCTGGGCCAATCGCGCCAACGCGTCGTAAATCGCCTGATTACCGTGCGGGTGATAATCGCCCATCACGTCACCGACGATCTTGGCGCACTTCAGATAGCCGCCCTTGGGATCTAGTTTGAGTTCCCGCATGGCGTACAAAATGCGCCGGTGCACGGGCTTCAGGCCGTCGCGCACATCAGGCAACGCCCGGTGCATAATGGTCGATAATGCATAGGCCAGATAACGCTCTTCGAGCGCGGTTTTCAGCTCAACGCTTTCAGGAGGCGTGCCGCCTGGCGATGCTCCGCCCGGTAGAATCGGTTTTTGGTTCATGGCGCAGGGTTAGTTGACCCAGGCGCGCCGCTCAAGAGCTTCAACGCAACACCTTGCAGGAACACACAATTATTGCATTGAGCTTAAGCCACCTTCTGCACCAGCTTCTTGACGGCGAGCCCGTTGGAACGCTTCCGTACCTCTGCCAGATCGAACGCCATTTGCATGCGGAGCCAAGTATCCGCCGATGTCCCAATAGCCTTTTCAAGCCTCACTGCCATCTCGGGACTTATTCCAGAGGTTCCATTCAAAACACGGTAGAGTTGCTGACGTGTGACGCCCAAGTTCGATGCAGCCTCAGCGACCGTCAATCCCAAACTCTCAATGTCATCCTTCAGAAGCCGGCCAGGATGGGCAGGTGATTTTATAGACATCGGTTCAACCTCAGTTCAATGGTAGTCCAGAAAATCAACATCGAGGACGGCACCATTTTGGAAGCGGAAAACGATGCGCCAATTGGCACGCACAGTGATGGACCAAAATCCCCTAAGATTACCCTTTAGGGGATGAAGCCGGAGGCTCGGCCGACTCAAATCTTCAACCCTCTCGGCAGCATCGAGTAGCGTCAGTAAATCACGGATACGCTCCAGCATGTCAGGCGGCAACAGGCGAGGATCATCATTTTCATAGAACCGCTTGAGACCTTTGTGCCGGAAGCCCTCAATCATACCAAATTTTGTAAACTGTAACGTTACAAACGTCAATCCGAAAAATAATAAGACCTGCGCTAGGTGTATTACTGCCAAGTCTTTACTCAGGCATAGAAGCTGGCTCACATTGCACCCGCCTCAATCCGAATTAAGCCACAGATCCCACGCTCTATGGCTCGTCACAAGCTTGAAATAAGGCCCGTTATGCCCGCTATCCTGCCAGACATACCCTCGACTGAGGCGGCCATCATTGAGATGACCAACGGCGTGCGGACACGGGAAAAACTCGGGGCAGTCGCGCCCGACAAAGCCTTGACGGCCGCTGCCCGCGCGTTCGCGGCTTATCTTGCCAAGACCAATACCTTTTCCCACACCGCCGATGGCAAACAGCCATCCGAGCGCGCGGCAGCCACCGGCTATCGGCACTGCCAGATTGCCGAGAACTTGGCGTTATCTGCCGATAGCCGGGGCTTTGAAGCCCG
>JAYTQI010000496.1:0-2827 GCA_043746825.1 Hyphomicrobium sp.
ATCATGAGTTCCGCCAGCATCAAAGGCACTGACGGATCGCGTTCAGATGGCTTCAAAATAAAAGCATTGCCGCAGGCGATAGCAGGCGCCAGCTTCCACAGCGGGATCATGGCCGGAAAGTTGAACGGCGTGATGCCCGCGACCACGCCGAGCGGCTGGCGCATGGAATAGAGATCAATCGCGGGACCGGCGCTGTCGCTGTATTCGCCCTTCAGCAAATGCGGGATGCCGCAAGTGAACTCGACAACTTCCAGCCCGCGCTGAATATCGCCCTTGGCATCGGGGATGGTTTTACCGTGCTCACGCGCCAGCACATCGGCGAGTTTGTCCATATCGCGATTGATGAGATCCGCGAACTTCATCATGACGCGGGCGCGGCGCTGCGGATTGACCGCCGCCCACGCCGGTTGCGCGGCCTTGGCGTTGGCGACGGCGGCTGAGAGTTCCGCTTTGGACGCTAGTGGCACTTGCCCCGCAACCTCGCCCGTCATCGGCCAATAGACATCGCTAAAGCGGCCAGAGGTTCCGGCAACGTGTTTACCGCCAATGAAATGCTTAAGGCTCTTGGGCATGGGCTGGTGATCTTTCTGAGCGAGCGGCATAATCAGCCGGTCTTATCTCAGGAATTTACGCCTTGCGGCAAGTGCCAAGGGTAGAAACCCGCCAAGGCAGGCTACCGGCCGCTGGGGCTGGGTGCATCATCAAACGAATAGCCGGAGCCGCGCACCGTCCGGATGGGGTCTGGCTCATTGCCGCGTACGATGGCCTTGCGCAGGCGCCCGACGTGCACGTCAACAGTCCGCTCGTCAACCTCAGCGGTGCGGCCCCAGGCGCCGTCCAACAGCTGTGAACGGCTCAAAACCCGGCCGGTGTTTTCCATGAAAAGTTCTAGTAGCCGGTATTCGGTTGGGCCAAGATTCAATTCGCGGCCATAACGCGTAACGCGGTGAGCTGTGCGATCCATCTTTAATCCGTTCGCTTCCAGCGTATCGGCAATGCGCTCAGGCGCCGAGCGGCGCAGCAGGGCGCGGACGCGCGCCAGCAATTCCGAGACCGAAAACGGTTTTACCACATAATCGTCGGCGCCGGTCGCAAGGCCACGAACTTTGTCGCCCTCTTCGCCGCGTGCGGTCAGCATGATGACGGGCAGGGTTTTGGTTTTGGGGCGGGCGCGGATCTGACGGCAGATCTCGATGCCAGCGAGACCAGGGAGCATCCAATCGAGAATCACCAGATCAGGCTGCTCTTCTGCAACCACAACCATCGCATCGTTGCCGGATTTCGTGACAACCACGTCGTAGCCATCGGCTTCAAGATTGTAGGTCAACAACGTGACGAGGGCATCTTCGTCTTCGACAATTAGAACCTTGGCTGGCATCACGTGTATCTCATCTCGCTTTGACTAGGGCTTTTCAACCAGCGTCGAGCTCGTATTGTCGTTCTTTGGACGCTCACCAGCTGGCAGCTCACCACGCGCCAGATAGTTGACGGTCTCGGCGATATTGGTGGTGTGATCGCCGATGCGTTCGACGTTCTTGGCGATGAAGAGAAGATGCGCGCACAGCCCGATGTTGCGCGGATCTTCCATCATGTAGGTGAGGAGTTCGCGGAATACCGAGTTGTAGAGTGCGTCGATTTTTTCATCATCGCGCCAGACTTTCATGGCCTTTTCGGCGTCGCGCGCGGCAAAGGCGTCAAGCACATCGCGGAGTTGCCGTGACGCGAGTTCGACCATGTGCCGTAAACCGGTCAACAACGTCTTCGGCTGGCTTTCACCCGCAACTGCAACGGCACGTTTGCCGATATTTTTGGCGTAGTCGCCGATGCGCTCAAGATCGGCTGCCACTTTCAGCACGGCCATGATTTGCCGCAAATCGTTGGCCATGGGCTGACGCTTGGCAATCGTCACCACGACTTGCTCTTCAAGCTCCAACTGAAGCTGATCGATAGAACTATCGCTGGCGACGGCCGCCGCCGCGCGGCTAGGATTTCTCTGCTCTAAGGCTTCGAATGCGTCGCCAAGAATGTGCTCGGCCAAGCCGCCCATTTGACCGATCTTGCGATCTAGGAGGGACAACTCGTTCTCGTAAGATTTGACGATATGTTCGCCCATTTTGATCTCCTGATCAGCCGCCGCTATGGCCGTGCTGTGTGCGTTAGCCGAAGCGGCCGGTGATGTAATCTTGAGTGCGCTGATCTTTCGGCTTCATGAAAATTGATTGCGTGTCGCCTTCTTCAACCAAAGATCCGAGATGGAAGAATGCGGTGCGTTGCGAGACGCGTGCCGCTTGCTGCATCGAGTGAGTAACAATGACGATGCAGTAATTATCTTTCAGCTCATCAATCAGTTCCTCAATTCTTGCGGTCGCAATTGGATCAAGGGCTGAGCACGGCTCATCCATCAGGATGACTTCAGGTCCAACCGCGATGGCGCGTGCGATACACAGGCGCTGCTGCTGACCGCCAGAAAGGCCGGTGCCAGAATCACTGAGACGGTCTTTGACTTCTTTCCACAGCCCCGCGCGCTCAAGGCTTTTGAAAACGATCTCGTCGAGTTCTTCTTTTGCCGTTGCCAGCCCGTGGATACGGGGACCGTAGGCCACATTGTCGTAGATCGATTTTGGAAATGGATTCGCCTTCTGAAACACCATGCCGACGCGGGCGCGAAGTTGCACTACGTCGAGCACGGGATCGTAAATGTCTTGCCCGTCAATGGTCACAAGGCCACTGACGCGGCAGCTCGCAATCGTATCGTTCATGCGGTTGATGCAGCGCAGGAACGTCGACTTACCGCAGCCGGAAGGCCCGATAAACGCCATCACGCCGC
>JAYTQI010000497.1:0-6175 GCA_043746825.1 Hyphomicrobium sp.
GCGCCGACAAGCGCCAATTGCTCGCCAGCACGGTTGGTGTTTGTGTGCTCGAAAGAGGCCAAGGCGCGGCTCGAACCCTTGCTCGACGCGAGCAATCGCGAAAAAACCCTGTCTGCACCGGTGACAGTCATTATCGGCCATGATCTGGCGTTTTATGACCATTTGGCGAAACTCTTTCCACATACCAATGCTAGGCCCTGGTTTGCCGGCAAAGAGCAGAAGATCGCCGACACAGCCTTTCGCAATGGCACGCTGCAAGGCGGCTATTTGATCATGGCGGCCCGCGCTTTAGGTCTCGATTGCGGGCCAATGTCAGGGTTCGATAATGCTGGTGTGGATCGCGAATTTTTCACGGGCAGCGCCATAAAATCGAATTTCTTATGCAACTTAGGATATGGCGATGCGTCGAAACTAATGCCCCGTTCCCCACGCTTTACCTTCGACGAAATGGCGCGGATCATCTAAAACGAAAACTGAAATGAATGTTTTGGCCTTTGATACCTGTTTCGATGCCTGTTCGGTTGCGGCCGGCCGGGGCATGAGAAGTTTGTCACCAGTGATCGCAACCAGCTTCGCACCGATGGCGCTTGGGCAAGCTGAACGGCTGTTGCCAATGATTGACGAGGTCATGTCAGAAGCCAAACTCTCGTTCAAAGATCTCGATAAGATCGCGATCACGACTGGCCCCGGCACCTTTACTGGCGCACGCATCTGCGTCTCCGCCGCCCGGGCTTTGGCACTTGTCTCGGGAACGCCAATCGTCACGATCTCTAGCCTTGCACTGATGGCGCGGAATCCAGCTATTCCCGGCGACAGCAAGCGAGGCCTCGCAATCGCGACAGACGCCCGCCGCGGCGAGGTTTACGTGCAGCACATTGACCGCCACACCTTGGAGCCTCTATCACCACCAGCGGTTTATGCCGTCTTGGATCCCGCCGCCGCACTCGGTCATCGCCCCATTGTCGTTGCGGGCTCGGGCGCACAGGCATTGGCAGACGAAGCCAACGCTCAAGGCATAGATGCCAGCGCCATTCTACCTGATTTACTTCCAGACGCACTCGATATGCTGTTCTGCGCAGCTTCGTGGCAATCCGTTTCTACCGTGGCGCCGTTGTACTTACGCGCGCCTGATGCCAAGCCGCCGTCTGCAAGTCCGTTCGCGGGGGCACAAGCATGAGTTCAAACGTCACGCCATTCCGGAATATCAATCACGTCAGTATGCTATGGGCGGCACCAGAACGGGCAGCCGAGATTGCGGCCCTGCATGCCCGCATTTGCTATCCAGCATGGGATGAAGCGGCGATCCTAGCTCTTCTTGAGCATCCGGCTTCGACATCGCTGGTCGCCATCGCGGGCGATCCCAAGGCCGTCACGGGGTTCGTTATTGGGCAGTTGGCCGCTGATGAAGCGGAAATTCTCATAATTGGCGTCGCTCCAGATTGGCAGAGAGCGGGTTTAGGAAAAAAACTCGTCGAAGGGTTAATCCGCGCCGTGGTGCGGGGTGAAGCCAAGCGGCTCTTTCTGGAAGTCGCGGAGGACAATGGCGCTGCCCGGGCGCTCTATAAGTCGTTAGGCTTCGTGGAAGCTGGCCGCCGCAAGGGCTATTATGAGCGCCAAGGAAATGTCAAAGTCGATGCATTGAATCTATCACGCAAACTGTAAATGCCTCTCTTGCGCCACCCCGTGGACGCATGACCTGACTCTGCCTATAAGTCGGTTCAATATCCCCGCTTATTTCCGGAAGCCGAGATCTGGGCCACCATGCCAGTGCCATCATGCCCGTAATCGACAGCCTATCTTCAACCCGCATCGAAACGCGATGCGCCGAGCACGGTCTCAGGATGACCGGGCAACGGCGCACGATTGCGCGTGTTCTCTCGTTGGCGACCGATCATCCGGACGTCGAGGAAGTGCACAGGCGGGCCAATGCCGTCGATTCAGGGATTTCGCTGTCAACGGTTTATCGCACACTCAAACTTTTTGCCGACAAGGGTATTTTAGAGCGTCATGACTTTGGCCACGGCCGCGGCCACTACGAGGAAGCCTCACGCCGTCATCACGATCACCTTGTCGATGTCGAAAGCGGCAGGGTCATCGAATTCTCGAATGAAGAGATCGAGGCGCTGCAGGAACGCGTAGCGCGCGAGCTTGGGTTTAAGCTGGTTGGGCATAAACTCGAGTTATATGGTGTGCCGCTCAAGAAGAAACCAACTGCGCGTAAGACATAGAGAGCACAAGGCCGGACATGGGGACGCTCAGGGCCGCATTGCTCCTCGCTGGATTTTTTGTGCTCACCATCCCGTTGATGCCGGTACAGGCTGTCTTACTGCGCATCTCACCAAGCGGGGCGCGGCGTTTTCCGCATTGGTATCATCGTCAAGTCTGCCGGCTGCTCGGCGTTACACTTTCGATCGACGGTGCAGTGGCGCTTGGCAAGCCGGTGTTGCTGGTTTCAAATCATACCTCTTGGCTCGACATTCCGGTGCTATCTGCCGTTGCGCCAGTGTCGTTCGTCGCGAAGAAGGAGGTAGGGAGCTGGCCGTTTGTTTCGGCATTAGCTCGCCTGCAACGCACGGTCTTTGTTGATCGCACACGCCGTCAGGCGGCGGGGGATGCTACGAACGAGATCACATCGCGCCTCGCCGCTGGCGAAACGGTTGTGTTGTTTGCAGAGGGCACCTCAAGCGATGGCAATCGCGTGCTGCCCTTCAAGACCTCGATGTTTGGCGCGGTCATGCCAGATACGCGAACCGAAACGACGGTGCCGGTGATCGTGCAAACCTGTGCCATTGTCTATACGCATCGCTACGGCATCTCGCTGGGGCGGGCAGACCGGCCAGAAGTGAGCTGGTATGGTGATATGGAAATGCAATCCCACGCCTGGGCACTGCTCAAATCGGGGCCGCTGTCCGTCACCATCCGCATTGGTCCGCCAGCGGCCTTGCAAACGTTTAGCGGCCGAAAGGAGCTGGCGCTTAGCAGTGAGCGCGAGGTCCGGCGCGCTGTTCTTGAAATCCTGCGCGGCAAATGCGGCGGCGTGCCGCTTCAGCCTGTCGAACCTGGCGCTGAAAGCCGCAAGCAATCGGCTGCTCCGCGTGCCCCCGCCCTAGAAAAGTGGACATAGGGCCTCGCCGGCGTGCTATGCGGGCCTTTAAGGCTCACCAGCCGCTACCTGCTTCATAAGCAACGCACGGATCAAAGACTTTGACGCGCCCTACGGACATCACGACAGCAATCGCAGAAGCCCGCGTGGAAACAGGCGCGCCGGCTAAGAAGGTATTCGTCAAAACCTTCGGCTGCCAAATGAACGTCTACGATAGTGCTCGCATGATGGAGCAGCTCGCGGGCCAGGGCTATGCAGCAACAGACGAGGTTGAGAGTGCCGATCTCGTCATCCTAAACACCTGCCACATCCGCGAAAAAGCGGTCGAGAAGGTCTATTCCGATCTCGGGCGCATCCGCGACGTCAAGCTCGCGCGGGCAGTGGATGGCAAATCAACCGTTATCGCGGTCGCTGGATGCGTAGCGCAGGCCGAGGGCAACGAAATCATCCGCCGCCAGCCTGCCGTTGATCTGGTCATAGGCCCGCAGAGTTATCATCTTCTCCCTGGCCTTCTCGTCAAAGTGGCGCACAATTGTGCCAAAATCGTCGAGACCGAATTCAAAGATGCGGACAAATTTGACGTACTGCCTGAGCGCCGGCGCCAAGCCTTGCCGTCGGCGTTTCTGACCGTTCAGGAAGGTTGCGATAAATTCTGCACGTTCTGCGTCGTGCCTTACACGCGCGGTCTTGAGTTCTCTCGCCCTGTCGCTCAGATTGAAGCCGAAGCCCGCAAACTCGTGCAACTCGGCGTGCGAGAACTCACTCTGCTCGGCCAGAACGTCAACGCCTATCACGGCGATAACGGCGCGGGTCAAGCCGCAACGCTTAGCGGCCTGATCCGGCAATTGAGCGCTATTGAGGGCCTTAAGCGGATTCGCTACATGACCAGCCATCCGCGTGACATGAGCGATGATCTCATCAAAGCTCACGGCGAGCTGGTTAAGCTGATGCCGTTTTTGCATCTGCCCGTGCAGTCGGGATCAGACCGTATATTGGCGGCCATGAACCGCAAGCACACGGCTGCGGAATTTTTGGCGCTTATTGAGCGTGTGCAGGCCACCCGTCCCGGCATCGCGCTGTCCAGTGATTTCATCGTCGGGTTTCCAGGCGAAACTGAGCAAGAGTTTGAGGAAACCCTGGCGCTCATCCGCGAAGTCACCTTCGCGCAGGCGTTCTCATTCAAGTATAGCCCGCGCCCTGGCACGCCGGCGGCCAGCAGTGACGCGCAAATTCCCGAAGAGGTGAAAACCGAGCGTCTGACCCGCTTGCAGGCCTTGCTTGAAGTGCAGCAAACGTCGTTCAACCAGGACATGACAGGTCAAACCCTGCCCGTTTTGTTCGAGCGGGCGGGCCGCCGGCCAGGTCAGCTCATTGGCCGCTCGCCCTATTTGCAACTTGTGCACGCAGATGCTGGGCCCGAAACCATCGGCCAGATCGTACCTGTGGTGATCAACTCCGCCACACAGCTTTCATTGAGCGGTGTCATGGCCTCGGCATAATTGCCGTTTACCCAGTTTGCAGCTTCTATAGTATTCGCGGTCTGGCGCGATGCCGGAAACCCTGGATGCGTGGTAATTTGGGATTAAGCAATACGATTCGAAGGCGTCGCCATCAAGGCTCAACTCATTGGGGAGTAACGAGATTTGGCAGGTTTTCGCGGAGCACCCGCCTCAGCACCAAAACGCGATGCAAAGCCGGATACGCAGAATGTGCGTGTTGTGGTGCCATTTGAAGATAACCGTCTCGTGCCCCGGCTGCTGGGCGAATATGACAGCCACTTAGCCTTAATAGAAGATCGGCTCGGCATTAACGCCCACGCCCACGGCAACGTCATCACGCTAACGGGGCCAGCTCCTGCCTGCGCGATTGCGCGTGACGTACTCGATAAACTCTATGTTCGTATCTCCAAGGGCGACACCATCGGTGCTGGCGATTTCGATGGCCTCATCCGCCACGCGCGCGCTGAAGGCACCGGTTCCTCCGACGGCCAAGGCCAGATCGCAACACGGCGCCGCATCGTAAAGGCCCGCACACCGGCGCAAACCACCTACATCAAAGCCGTCGATAAGTTTGACCTTGTGTTTGGCATTGGACCGGCGGGCACTGGCAAAACCTACCTCGCGGTCGCTTACGCAGCCCATTGCCTTGAGCGCGGAATGGTTGAACGCATCATCCTCTCGCGCCCTGCTGTTGAAGCCGGAGAGCGCTTAGGATTTCTGCCGGGCGATATGCGCGACAAAGTCGATCCCTACCTGCGTCCGCTCTATGACGCGCTTTACGACGTGTTACCGCCTGAAAAGGTCGAGAAAGATCTTGAGACCGGCATCATAGAAATTGCGCCGCTCGCCTTCATGCGCGGCCGCACACTGGCCAATGCCTTTGTCATTCTGGATGAAGCGCAGAACACCACCAGCATGCAAATGAAGATGTTTTTGACCCGCATCGGTGAGGGCTCAAAAATGGTCATCACCGGCGATCCGAGCCAGATCGATTTGCCACTTGGCGTCAAGTCAGGCTTGGAAGAAGCTGTGCAGCTGCTTGACGGTGTTGAGGGCATCGCGGCCATTCGCTTCACAGCCAAGGACGTTGTCCGGCGCGATCTCGTTGCCAAAATCGTCGAGGCCTACGACAAGCAGAGCGATAAGGCGAAATAACCGGACATGCCTGAACGGCGGCGGCGGCCCAAATCCAAAATCGACGTCGATCTCGTGATCGAAGGCGGCGATTGGCCGGACCCTGATGAGCTGGAAACACTCATTCAGGTGGCTGCAGCGGAAGTAGCCGCAGAGCGGCGCTTCGAACTCGGCAAAGCCAGTGTTGCGATAGCCCTTGCCAACGATGATCAGGTCGCCATCCTCAACGGCCAGTTCCGGGCCAAATCCAAACCAACCAATGTTTTGTCGTTCCCGCGTGGCCCTGGGGCACCCGAAGGCTTCCTCGGCGATATAGTGCTCGCATTTGAAACGGTGGCGCGCGAAGCTGACGAGCAAGATGTTTCATTGGAACAACATGTTCAGCATCTTATCGTGCACGGGCTGTTGCATCTCTTAGGGCTAGATCATGAAATTGCAG
>JAYTQI010000498.1:0-2818 GCA_043746825.1 Hyphomicrobium sp.
AGCGACGCGTTGATCGTGCAGGGCCTGATCGCCGTGCTGTTCGCCATCTACGACAACAAACCGATAGCAGAAATTCTCGGCACCGACGCGCAAGCCGTATTCAACGGTCTCGGCCTCAAGGAACATTTGACGCCGCAGCGCTCGAACGGCCTCGCCTCCATGGTCGCGCGTATTCGGTCAGACGCCGAGGCGCTGGCTGGGGTGTAGTGTCTGCTCCCTCTTCCCATGCGCTGCGCTTGCATGGGGAGAGGGTTGGGTGAGGGGCGGCTCAGACGAGGGCTGCTGTGGGCCAAAAAGAGCCGTTGTGGTTATCATAAGGACGATCCGCATTAACTAAGCCTCCACTTCGTACATCATCACGGAGTATTAGGGGCAATGCCAATTAGCTCGCCGTCGGCCTGGGCCTTGCATGGTATTGGGAACGTCCCCCAACCTAGCGGTAATGCCGATGATCAATATTCCAAACGACGCTCATCACAGCCAGATCGTTTTCTACAACGATGACGTGACACCGTGGGGATACATCGTCGACATTCTACAAACCGTCTTCGGCAAATCCGAACCGGAGGCCCGTGGCCTCGCCATGGCCGTCCATAACCAGAATCAAGCCATCTGTGGCACCTACCCGCCGGACGTTGCAGTTGCACTTCTTAAAGCCGCCCAAGACCGTATCAAGGCTGATGGTCATCCGCTTTCCATACTGTGCGTCTCAATCGACGGGACGACGAAAGCTCATGCGCATTGCTCCCTGTGTGGTGCAGCCTCTCCTGCACTTGACGACCTGCACCAAGGCCCTGCCGGGGCGATATGCAGTGCATGTGTTCTAGTTGCGGCCAACCACGTGAGCAAGGCGTCGCAAGGCAAACAGTTCAAATATGCTCATCAGGCAATTGGTGGACACTTTGCGGGTGTGCCTAAAGATCAACTTGTAACCACCTCGCGGCGGTTCCCGGGGCACATGCGTCCAGATGTGCAGGTGGCGATCGATAGTCTGTTCTCTGTTCCATCCAATCGGTTCTTTGGCGTACACGAACAACACCGATACGAGACGATGACGCTTGCCTCTCTGACCATCGAGGGCCAACATGCGCCAACGATTGCACCCGCACAATTCCAGGACGTTGATATCGGTGACGACGATCCGGTTCGTTGCCTGACCAACGGCGTGTGGCTTTGCCGCGAGGCCGACCTGCGCTATGCCGTGGTCCTGTCATTTCACCGCGAGTTTGGCCAGGAAGCAGGTATGTGCGTGGAGATTGCCGTTCCCGCCGGTGATTCTGGCAGCAGCTTTGTCCACCGCTGCTTTGCCCGGCTTGAGTCAGCAGTCAATTCATCGCGCAGCTACCGGGGTAAAGTACTGTCGCTTGATGATGACAGCGACTACCGCGGGCGCTCGAAAGGCGTCACGGTGCATCGCTTGCCTGCGGTGAGCCGCGACGAAGTCATCTTGCCGGACGAGACCTTGAGGCTGCTAGACCGCAACGTCATAAAGTTTGTCCAAAGCCGTGACGCGTTGCGCGCGCTCGGTCAATCTACCCGCAAGGGTATTCTATTGTACGGCCCGCCCGGCACTGGCAAAACGCATACGATACGCTACCTAGCGAGCAATCTGCCCGGGCACACGACGCTGATCATCACAGCTGGGCAGGTCGGCGCGCTCGGGTCCTACATGAGTCTTGCCCGCCTCCTGCAACCGGCGCTCGTCGTCATCGAGGATGTGGATCTCATTGCACGCGCACGCGAAAACATGGGCGGCCCGTGCGAGGAGTCACTCCTCAATAAGCTGCTTAACGAGATGGATGGCCTGAAGGAGAATGCCGACATCCTGTTCGTGCTGACCACCAACCGGCCGGAGCAGCTTGAGGGCGCACTTGCCGGGCGTCCCGGGCGCATTGATCAGGCGATCGAGGTACCGTTACCGGATAATGTGGGCCGCGAAAAACTGGTTCAGCTCTATGGCGAGGGCCTGAAACTCAGCAAGGTCGTCGTGGCAGAGGCCGTGAAGCGTACCGCTGGCGTTAGCGCGGCCTTCATCAAGGAACTCATGCGTCGCACGGCTCAAGCCAGCCTCCAACGAAATGGCTCTCAGGCAGTTACCTCCGGCGATCTGAGCGAGGCGCTGGACGATATGCTGTTCACCGGCGGGAAGCTCAACATCAAACTGTTAGGCGGCGCGCAAATGATAATTGGGTGAAGGCAACTCCAGGCCAAAAACTGCCCCCAAACATTCACCCGCCCCTCACCCTCACTTTGTTTGCCGCCCCTCACCCCAACCCTCTCCCCGTAAAGGACGGGGAGAGGGAGTCGCGATTGCCCACCCCCTACTCCCCCTCCCCGCCATCCACACTCGGCTTATAACCCTCCACCCCCCACTGGTTGATCGCACGCGGCGTGGCGGCGCGCGGGTCCGTGTCGCTCAGAATTCCATAGTGGCGGGCAAGTTGGCGCAAGGCCACGAGCAGCATGTGCTTGGCGACGCCGCGCCGCCATTTGTATTGGCGCTCGACCCATTCGAGCCCGCGCAAATGACAGCACACATCGATCAGCACGCCGGCGAGTTCCGGCCCAACCGCCGCCAATGCGCGCCGCACGCGGTGTTGGGCTGCGTGCACCGCGTCGCTCACTTCTGCGCCCATATCCGGCGAACCCGGTTTACCACCGCCCGCGCCCATCAGCAGCGACCAGTTGGCGGTGATGCGCGGCGTCATTTGCGCGAAGTAGAAATCTGACCGCAGCCGTTCTCCCGCCGTCAGCTCGGGCTCGGCGATCATCGGCTGGCCGTCCTTGTCCTTGCGCCGCGCCAGCCAGGCGAGCGGGC
>JAYTQI010000499.1:0-2809 GCA_043746825.1 Hyphomicrobium sp.
GCGACCGCGTGTTTTGTCGGTGCTGGCCTGTTGTTCGCGGCGATCCTGCCCGGCCGCATCAGCGCAAGCGCGAATTTAGAGGCAGGCGGAACGGCGCAGTTGCTTGCCATCGTGCTTGTTGGTGGCCTCATAGCGCGGCTTATCCTATTCGCAAGCGAGCCCATTCTCGAAGATGACTACCTGCGTTATCTTTGGGATGGCGCCGTTTCCGCGCACGCCATGAACCCTTATGACGTTGCGCCGCGCACCGTGATCGACGCCGGTCCGGCACACCCGTTGTCCGGACTTGCAGCAGACTCAGGCCCCGTCCTGCGGCGGATCAATCATCCGCAGCTCACGACAATTTACCCGCCAGTTGCGCAAGCCGCATTTGCCTTCGCCCATTGGATTTCACCATGGAGCCTGACAGCTTGGCGATCCGTTCTGATGCTGTGTGACGCAGCAACATTGCTGGCGCTTTTGGGGCTTTTGAAAGAGACCGGCCGCTCGCCGCTATGGGCTTCCATATATTGGCTCAATCCTCTCGTGCTCAAAGAGGGGTTCAACTCTGTGCATATGGAGCCTGTCGTTATAGCGCTCGTTATGCTGGCGCTGTGGCTTGCCGCCAAGCATCGCCCGGCATGGGCGGCAACGGCGTTGGGATTTGCTGCGGGAGCAAAACTCTGGCCCGCCCTCCTGCTGCCCATCATCGTACGCCCGCTGACCCAACATCGCTGGAGGCTTGCGGCAACGCTGGGGCTGTTTGGCGGTCTGGTGTTGCTTTGGGCCGCACCCATTTTCTGGAACGGCTTTGGCGGCACATCGGGTTTTCGCGCCTATGCTGAAACCTGGCACACCAATAGCGCGCTGTTTCCTATTCTAGAATGGGCGGCGGCCGGTGTGCTCAGCGTCACAGGTCTCGCAAGTGCCTCCGCTGCTTTAGCTGTAAAATTGATTTTGGCACTCGCACTCGCGGGCTTCGCAATCACTTCAGCGCGCGCGCCGGTCTCATCGGCAGACGACCTCCTTCGTCGCGCGGGTTTAGTCGTCGCGGTGCTCGTGTTGTTGTCGCCGGCGCAATATCCCTGGTACCTGCTTTGGCTCACGCCGTTCCTCGCGCTCTGGCCGAGCCCGGCGTTTTTGCTGCTGAGCGCAACCATTCCGCTCTATTACGCATCCTTTCATTTTGCCGCCCGTGAAACCCTGGAGCAGGCTGGCCCCATTCTGCTGGCCCTGATTTGGCTGCCGGTATGGGCGCTTTTAGCCGTTGAAGCCTGGCGCGCCTTCAGATCTCCTCACGCCGCAACTGCAGTGCGCGGGAGGGCTTCATGAGAGGCGCCAAGCGCATCGGCGCAATTATCCCGGCTCTTGATGAAGAACACGCCATAGGCCGTGTGGTTGCCGACATTCCGGGTTGGGTCGACGACATTGTCGTGGTCGACAACGGCTCGCGCGACGAGACAGCAGCCGTTGCCCGGACAGCGGGTGCGCGCGTTGTATCCGAGCCCCGGCGCGGCTACGGTATTGCCTGCCAAACCGGTCTTGCAGCACTCCAGGTCTGCGATATCGTCGTCTTCCTCGACGGCGACTACAGTGATTATCCAGGCGAAATGTCCCGCCTCGTCGATCCCATTGTTGAGGGCCTGGCCGATCTCGTCATTGGCTCACGCGTTGCGGGTGAGGCTCTGCCCGGTGCTCTGACCCTGCAACAGCGCTTTGGCAACCGGCTGGCGTGCGGGCTGATGCGGCTGCTGTTTCAAGCCCGCTATACCGATCTTGGGCCCTTCCGCGCCATCAAACGAGAGGCCCTCGACGGACTCAAAATGAAGGACCTCGCCTTCGGTTGGACGATCGAAATGCAGATCCGCGCCCTGAAGGCCGGGCTCGTCGTTATTGAGAGGCCCGTCAGCTATCGCCCTCGCATCGGACAATCGAAAATCTCAGGCACGCTGTTTGGCTCACTTCGCGCCGGCACCACAATCATGCGCGTTATCTTGCAATCGGCCCTGCAGCGGACGTCGTGACGCGAATACGCGCGCCGCCTGTTCCTGCGCCGGAATACAAAAGGGGCACCGGAGCGCCCCATAGTGCAACCAACACTTTGCGAAAACGGCGGCCTAGAAGTTATGCTTCACCGAGCCGCGGATCATCAAATTCTGATTGTCTTTGTCTTCTGGTGCTGGGTCCTGAGGGGACTTGCCTTCGGCGGCTCCATAAAGAAGCTCGAGACCAAAATCCATCTTCGGCAGCGTACCAAGTTTGCCAAGGCCTGGAATGCGGATTTCCGTGCCTGTTTCTGTCTTGGCCGCAGGCGCTACCGGCTGAACACCGGCCTCCGGTGCGACGCCGGCACTCTCCGCTGCCGGCGGGGCAACGACGTGCTGTTCTTCCATCGCAAGCGCAAACGTACTGGCGCACAACACCAGCGCCAAAGTCGCGCACAACCGTAAACTACGTTTCGTCACTTCAAACCCCGCAATGCACCAAAGCACGCACATGAGCTGACAATGATGCTTCGATCCCTAAAACTCAATTCCCAATCCCTAGGGTTAACGGACAATTGGTCGTTTCTGCCTGCACCTGTGGTCGCAAAGCCATACTGAAGTTAGGTAATTATTTCAGGCTAAGTCCATGTTGCACAAGCATAAAGCTTAAAACTGACGACACCCTCTGGCTTGGTCCAGCAACAACAAAAAGGGCCACCCGCAAGGGGTGGCCCAAGGTGATATCGACGGGTAGAAAGCTTAGAAATTGATCTTAGCTCCGGCGATGACCATATCGAAGTCATCGATCTCAGTCTTCAGGCCAGCCGAGCTGGTCGTATCACCGC